>DAOVJU010000130.1 GCA_030632095.1 Chlorobiota bacterium | reverse complement strand
TCCGATTTCGTCGTTATACTTGCCTTCAAAATGGTCATTTACAAAAGTAAACTCCCATTTTTCAGGCTTCGCAAGCCTAGAACTCGAACTTTCTGAACAGACTCTTGACTTTATAGTCCCTCAACATTGTGCAATTTAGCCCCAAGAAAAGTAACAGAAAAAAAAAGTAGTTACATAAGAGACACGCACTAATTAGTTTCTGAACGAAAATGCTGTAAGCTACTTTATATGTATATTAGATGATGTTTTTTTTTAAATAATTAGCTGAAAATCAGGCTGCCGTTTGGGATGGGGTAAAACTGATTTTCAGCTTTTCAAGAAATTTCGTGCTTTTTAAACTGGACTCATTAATAAATAATTAATATTTGTAAAAAACTACTAATATCTTTGTATAATAAACAATAAATAATGCCTTAAAACCCGAGAATAATCATAATTCTATTATAATTAGAGAAGCTAATGAGCACAATCTGAAATCTGTAAATGTTGAAATTCCACATAACACGTTAACAGTCATTACAGGAGTTTCCGGTTCGGGTAAATCATCACTTGCTTATGATATAATTTTCAAAGAAGGCCAGAAAAGATACTTAGAAACTTTTTCAAGCTTTGCTCGCCAACATCTTGGAAAACTTACCCGGTCTGACGTAGGGCATATTAGTGGATTAAGGCCTGCTTTGGCTGTTGATCAAAAATCTGTTATTAAAAATCCAAGATCAACCGTTGGCACAATGACTGAAATATATGATTATTTGCGTTTACTATTCGCGAAGTCCGGTATTAGAAAATGCCCAAATTGTTCTGTAGTACTCACACAACAAGATGAAAATGATCTATTCCAAACTTTAACAGAGAAATACGCTGATGAAAATGTTCAATTTCTTGCCCCTGTTGTTGATGGCCATAAGGGAGAATATCGCAAGGAATTGCAGGAAATTTCCAAGTCCGGATTTTCTGATATCAGAATTGATGGAAAAATACTTCCGCTTAATCCTATTCCAGAACTTGAAAAAACAAAACTGCATCAAATAGAAATTCCTTTTCCTGAAATAAAACTAATTACATCAACCCGGAATGAAGCATTTAACTATTTAAAAAAACACTTAAGTATGGCAAAGGAGTTGTTAAAATATTGTCAGGTGAAACATTGTCGCGTTATTCATTAACTAATTCGTGCCCTGAATGCAATAGCAATTTGCCCGAATATGGGCCACGCTTGTTTTCCTTTAATTCAAATTATGGCTCATGTCCATCCTGTAATGGTTTGGGTGTTGAAGATAAAATTGCCGAAGAATTATTAATTCAAGACAGGAATAAATCATTACGTGAAGGTGCACTGGTGATCACTGCCCCGAATGGTTATATTATTTATTCGCAAGTAACTATGGATATTTTGAACCAGGTTTGCAATCATCATGGCTTTAACGTAGATATTAAATGGAAAGATTTAACACAAGAACAAAAGAGAATAGTTTTATATGGCAGTGATGAAATAAAAATTCCATATGGTAAACACACCCTTGAATCGCGCATGAAATGGTCTGGGATAACAGCAAAACCGAGAGAAGAAGGGTTTTACAAAGGAATTATTCCTGTTATGGAAATAATTCTGAAGCGCGATAGAAACCCAAATGTTTTACGTTTTACTAAATCGGTAATTTGTAAAACTTGTCAGGGTAACCGAATAAGAAAAGAAGCCCTGGCAGTTAAATTCAAAGGAAAGAATATTGCTGAGTTAACAAAGCTTTCAATTGATGAATTAGAATATTTTCTTGCAAAGCAAATCCTTGACTCAAAAGAACAAATTATTTCAAAACCAATTCTTGATGAAATCCTGAAAAGAATCTCATTGCTGCAAAAACTTGGGCTAGGATATTTAAGCCTAAATCGTGAATCAACAACTCTTTCAGAAGGGGAAGCACAGCGGATCCGTCTTGCCACACAAGCAGGTTCAGGGCTACAGGGAATGATTTATGTTTTGGATGAGCCCTCAATTGGGCTTCATCAAAAAAACAGCCGTCAATTAATTGAACTATTAAAGCGTTTGCGCGATAATGGCAATACCATAATAGTTGTTGAACATGATGAAGATATTATCAGGCAAGCCGATTACTTAATAGATCTTGGACCCGGGGCAGGAATTAACGGAGGGGAATTAATCTTTGCCGGTTATCTTAAAGATTTCTTTGCCGGTAAAACCAAAAATTTACAAAAAAGCCTCACATACAATTATCTTATCGGGAATAAATCTATTAAACCTCCCTCTAAAAGAAGGCCAGGAAATGGTGACTTAACTATAAATAAAGCTGGCAAAAATAATTTGCAAAATATTTCAGTTTCTTTTAAGACAGGTGCTTTAAATGTAGTTTCCGGAGTTTCCGGATCGGGTAAAAAATCCCTGGTTAAAGAAGTTTTAGCTGAAAATATGTTCAATTATTTGAATAATAAAATAGTTGAATTTAAACATTGCTCAAATATTTCAGGCATTAATAAGATTAATAAAATAATTGAAATTGACCAATCGCCTATCGGTAAAACTCCAAGAAGCAATCCTGCAACTTACACAGGTTTATTTGACCACATTAGGGATTTATTTGCTTCTTTGCCCGAATCAAAAGCCAAAAAGTGGAAAAAGGGAAGATTTTCGTTTAATGTAAAAGGCGGCAGGTGTGAAGATTGTCAGGGTGCAGGTGTAAAACTTTTTGGAATGCATTTTCTGGGAAATGTTGATGTTGTTTGTGAAACATGCAGTGGAAAAAGATTCAATTATGAAACACTTGGTGTTTTGTACAGGAGTAAATCAATTTATGATGTACTTGGGCTTTCTGTTTTAGAAGCAAGGACATTTTTTGCCGATCAACCCAAAATCCACAAAATAATAACATCTTTAACAGATATTGGACTGGACTATATTAAACTCGGACAAGTATCAACAAGCTTATCGGGAGGTGAGGCCCAGCGAATAAAACTAGCTGCTGAACTAAGCAAACCATCAACAGGTAAAACGCTATATGTTTTAGGCGAACCAACAACAGGCTTGCATTTTCATGATGTTAAAGTTTTGATTAATAGTTTGCAAAAAATTGTTGATCAGGGAAATACAATTATATGTATTGAACATAATCCTGATTTCCTGTTATCAGCCGACTGGATTGTTGATCTTGGCCCTGAAAGTGGTAAGAATGGGGGGAGAATAATCGGATGTGGTTCTCCGGAAGAAATAATGAACATTTTATCTTCCCATACAGGAAGAATGTTGAGAAATCATATTTCCCCGGATAAATACACTGTTATTGAAGAAAAATCATCTTTTTCAACCTTATCCGCTCCAATTGAACTGGAGGGAGTTACTACAAACAATCTTAAAAATATTGATGTTTCTATACCTAAAGAGAAATTAACCGTTATAACCGGAGTTTCAGGAAGTGGTAAATCATCGCTGGCTTTTGATACTTTATTTGCCGAAAGCCAAAACCGGTATATAGAAAACCTTTCTACTTATTCAAGAAGGTTTATGAAAAACATTCAAAAAGGCGAAATGAAGAAATCGCATGGGTTTAGCCCTGCAATAGCTGTTAACCAGAAGAGTATCGCTAAAAATCCCAGGTCAACATTAGGCACCATTACTGAAATTTATGATTATTACAGGCTTTTATATGCCCGTGTTGGCCAGGCTGAAAACACTTCTTATAAGGCTCTGACAACTCAGCATTTTTCTTTCAATCATCATATTGGCGCATGCGAAAAATGTAAAGGACTTGGGCTGCAAACTATATGTGATTCTGAAAAGATAATTACACATCCCGAAAAATCAATCTTAAACGGGTCAATGGATGGAACTAAAACAGGTATGTTTTATGGTGACCCTTATGGACAGTATGTTGCAACATTACAAGCAGTTGGGGTAAAAAGAAAAATAAATTTCGCTGTCCCCTGGCAACAATTAAAAAATTATGACAAAGAAATTATCATGATAGGTACAGGGGAAGATGAATATAAAGTAGTTTGGGAATTCAAAAGAAAAGACAGGGCAGGAACACATCTGTTTACTAAGAAATGGCCTGGAATTGTTGCTTATGTTAATGAAGAATATGAAAGGAAACATGCAGATAACAGGGGAGATTCAATGATGAATGTAATGAAAGAAGTTACTTGTACCGATTGTAAAGGGGAACGACTAAATAAAAACATCCGTCAAATAAAATTTTCAGCTAAAAACATTAGCGAACTTTCTAAATTATCTGTTAAGGAAAGCATTCATTTTTTCTCCTGGTTAAAAGGAAAACCTGAAAATTGTTTGTCAAAGAATATCCTTCTGGTTATCAATGATATAATTAAGGAAGTGCTGAACAGATTAAATATTTTACAAGAACTTGGATTAGGATATTTAACCATTGACCGGCGTAGTGAAACATTATCCGGAGGTGAAGCCCGGCGCTTACGGTTAGCTGGCTTACTAAGTTCAGAACTAACAGGGATAACTTTTGTTCTTGATGAGCCTACCATTGGTTTACATCCCTCTGACACAAAGAAGCTTTCCCGTAAATTGCTGCAGCTTAGAGACATTGGAAATACTGTTGTGGTTGTTGAACGTGATAAAGACATAATAAACCTTGCAGATAATATAATTGACATTGGCCCCGGGGCAGGAATAAATGGAGGGGAAATTGTTGCACAAGGTACAATGCAGGAAATCATTAACCAGAAAGATTCAATAACCGGGAAATACCTTTCTGGTGAAAAAGGACTTGTTTTATTAAAGAAACAAGCCCAACCTGAAAGATTTATAAAAATTTATAACGCCTGTGTAAATAACCTCAAACACATTGATTTGAATATTCCTTCACCCGGATTAATTGCAATAACAGGTGTTTCAGGAAGCGGAAAGTCCAGTTTATTGTTCGATGTTATTGCTGAATCAGCAAAAGCGAAAAAACCGGTAAACTGTAAAAACATCGAAGGCCTTGAGTTTTTCGATGAGATACTTTTATCCGATCAATCTCCTGTTGGTACAAGCCCTTTAAGTACTCCCGTTACATATATCGGGGTGTTTGATAAAATAAGGGAATTGTTTGCACAAACAGCTCTTGCTCAAGAAAGGAATTATTCAAAAAGCTGGTTTTCATATAATAACAAAAACGGACAATGTGAAAAATGCAAAGGACACGGGCAGGAAAAAATCAGCATGGGCTTTCTTGCAGATATACGGATAGAATGTGAGGCCTGTAAGGGTAAAAGATACAAGAAAAAAATACTTGAAGTTTTTTATCATGGAAAATCGATTTTTGATGTTTTGCAAATGACTTTTACTGATGCAATAGAATTTTTTAAAAACGAAACTGGTATTTCTTCTGCTTTTAAACTACTGGCAAAAACAGGCTTAGATTACCTTCAGCTTGGGCAAGCATCTAATACGCTTTCTGGTGGTGAATCACAACGACTAAAACTTGCTAAAAGTTTGCTTCACTCAAAAATGGGTAAAAACCTTTATTTAATTGATGAACCAACAACAGGGCTTCATTTCAGCGACATTGAAAAACTTTTAATCCTTTTCCGGGAACTGGTAATAAGCGGGCACAGCTTGCTTGTAATAGAGCATAACCCGGATATAATAAAAAATGCCGACTGGATTATAGACCTTGGCCCTGAAGGTGGGGATAATGGTGGAAAATTAATCTTTGAAGGGAAACCCGATAAAATAATTAACTGTAAAGATTCATCTACAGGAATATTTTTAAAATACACAAAGTTTGGATATCATGGCTCAATTGAGTTTTAAATCATGTTGGGCTAAACCACTGGAAGACTGTTGGTTATCCTATGGGGATTTAATGCTTATAAAAGATGCTTTTTATTCAAACATAGATTTTATTTTGGTTTCAATGTATATAAATTTAGCTTTATCATTTTTTGAAAAACTTCGAGTAAGCAATATGGAGTATTGACATGTTTTTAGAAGTATGATGAACTTTAATGAAAAACAAAAAACATACAGGATTCATGGTCTTATCTTGCAGACATTCATGTTGTTATGAAAAAGTAAATTATTGAATCCCCATAGAGTTGAAAGCAACTGCCTGCGGCATAGTCCAACTTAATTTTATCCTTAATTAAAATGTTTTTATATAAATTAGTATTTTTATTACCGTAAATTAAGGATAAAATCCTAAATGTTTTTGCCAATTAATGAATAAAATCAGACGGTCATAAGAATATAATAAATTTCTTTTAGTAGAGAACAATAATATTAATATCTTTATTCTTAATCATTTTAATTAAAACATTTATAAACTTAAATTTTAATAATATGAAAAATTTTAAAACACTTTTATTTGTATTTATAATTGCTTTGATTACAAATAATCTTTTTGCCCAGGGGCCATATGTTAATATTAATGTAGGTAACGGGTTTAGATTGAGTTCTCAAACTTCATTAAATTGGTATAATTGGACAGGTACAACCAATTCCTCTACCTATGAACAAGTTTATGTTTCATTGGGAAAAGGATTAAATTTGGGGGGGGACATTTGGAGTTATGTTTAGTGAAAATATTGGTGCTGAATTGGGTGTTTCGTATCTATTAGGAAGCAAATCAAAAGCAAAAGATGAATATATCGGGGGGACAACAGATTACACTTTATCTGCAAAGATGTTAAGAATTAATCCTTCTTTTGTTGTTACAACCGGATCTGATGGTGTTAATCCATATGCAAAATTCGGATTAATAATTGGATCAGGTTCTGTATTGTTTGAATTAGAGGATAATGATGATGGAGATATTACAATTATAAATGAGAAATTAAATGGTGGATTAGCCTTGGGTTTAAATGCGGGAATAGGTGCTAATTTTAATCTAAATGATTTTATGGCACTGTTTGCTGAAATTAACATGGTCAATTTATCTTATGCTCCAACTAAAGGCGAAATAACAGAAGCAACTTATAATGGCATTGATGTTTTACCAGATTTGACTACTAGTGATAAAGAAACTGACTTTGTTAACAGCTATACTAATAATTATAATAATCCACCGCCAGATTCACAACCAGATGAAAAATTAAAGCAAAAAATACCATTTGGAAGTGTAGGGATTAGTTTTGGATTCAGGATTGGCTTTTAAAGAGAAAAATCGACATATAATTGAGTAGGTGGCTCCGCTGATTGACAGCGGAGTGCACCTCTCACACCACTCCTGATGTCTCGGGATTCGGTTACCTTGAAATGAACAGAAAATACTTTATCTCAAAGACTTGGAAAGTCTCTTGTATTTACGTCATTGCTAACATAGTATGGCAACTTAGTGCGGCGATCTCACCGAAGGTAATCTCAATCGCCTGCATATATTTATTTATCTGATGAAAATGGGATCATTCCCCGGCATCAATCCTGGAAAACTGTTGAACAAAACATGTCGATAAATTCATTAGATGCAGGAGATGTTAATAACGATGGTTTTGTTGATCTGGTTGTAACAAATAATAATCAGATTGTATCCATTGATAAAATTCATTTATATACTTTTTCAGGGGAAATCCCGGATTCAAGCCAGCCGGCATGGACATCAGCAAGTTATAATCATTTATCCGGTATAATCCTTTATGATGTTAATCGTGATAATAAGCTGGATTTAATTTACGGTGGCTGGTGGGAACCAATTTACATTCAGCCCGGAAACGGGAATGATTTTGATAACATGGTTTATACTTCGACAACAAAGCCGGTAACAGAAGCTTTTCAGGTTATAAATCTTGGCAGGGAAGAAATGGAAACTAAAACAGACACAATTATTATAACCAGAGATAATATTGCCATGGTTTACCTTAGTAAGCAAATAGTTGAAAATCTAATTCAAGTAAATAAAAACGGACTGCCCGTGGAATATGAAAACTATTGTGCTGTTCCGAATAAAAACTGGATTTCATTCACTGATCGTTTATTTTTCGGTGATATAATAATTATTGAATTTGAGTATAGCGATTATGGTGATTTAATAGTTTCAAACTGGGAAAATAATAATGGTGATTACATTTTTTATAATAATTATTCTTCGGGAGTATCTGTAAATCATATTACTTTTGACAAAAGTTTTTCATTATATCCAAATCCGGCAAAAGATCAGTTAAGAATTTTGTTTAAGGAAGATTATTGTGTTATAACCCCACCTCCGAGTATTTATAATTCACTTTTTACAGTAACGATCTCCACTACTTTTTTTTCAAGCTTATTAACCTGAGTTCGATATAAACTTCTTTAACCCACATTGCGTGAAATTCGACCATTTTGAAGAAATTTTGGTTCACAACCCCTGTATTTATCAACAATTGAGGGAGCGTGATTTTGTATTATAGTGAAAATAAATAGCTAT
>DAOVJU010000323.1 GCA_030632095.1 Chlorobiota bacterium | reverse complement strand
ATCATATATCCTGGTATTTTATCTTTAATTTGATTAATTATTTGTTCTTTTAATTTTTGATCTGTTATTTGATAATTATCTTGAAGAATAACCATTGAAATCAATCTTTTAATCTCATCACCTCTTTTCAAAGGAATAGTAATTGCATTATCAATATTATCAAGATTTCTTATTACAGAATCGATTTCACCAAGTTCAATTCGATATCCATGAAATTTAATTAAATCATCACTTCGGCCTGTAAAAAATACAATATCATCTTTAATAAAACCAAGATCACCTGTTCTGAAAGCTTTTTTATTGTTATGAAATGTAAATTTTTTACCGCTTAATTCTTCTTGTTTAAAATATCCGGACGAAACATGATCACCAACTATAATTATTTCTCCTATTTCAGAAGGATCTGAACTTTCATTATCGATCAAAATTTCTGAATCTCTTTTTGGATATCCTATTGGGACACTATTATACTTTTCAATTAGTTCAGTTGTAATTTCTATCCAGGTTGTAGTGATTGTGGCTTCAGTTGGTCCATATGCATTAATTATTTTAGTTTTAGGAAAGCGCTCTTCTAAAATTTTAATTGTTCTTGTGGGAATAACTTCACCTGCAAACAAAAACATTTTCAAATTTTTTAAATAATCTGAATTAAAATTGGATTCCCGAAGATATAAATAAGCAAAAGATGGTGTTGATGTCCAAACTGTACACTTATAATCTTTGAGTTTTGAAAATAATAATTGTGGATTTGATGCAAGTTCCTTACTTATTAATATAACAGTTCCACCTAACATAAATGAGCTTAAAATATCATATAACGAAACGTCAAAGGTAAATGGCGATTGATTCATAAATACATCATGCTGATCAAAAGGATAATCTTTTTCTATCCATTCTAAAAAACTAAAAATATTCGATCTGTGTATTTTCACTCCTTTTGGTTCACCTGTTGAACCGGATGTAAACATTATATATGCTAGTGGATCATTTTTATAATAATAAACTGAATTTTGAAAATCAGGAATGCTATTTTTAATTATTTTCAAATTTGAATCAATCTCTACAGCAAATTTGACAGATAATTTTCTTTTTGAAAGATTAATAACTACCTGGCTTCCTGTAATACTTCTAATTTTTTCTATTCTTTCATCCGGATATATTACATCAACAGGAATATATGGTATTTCAGCTTTTATTAAACTAAGAATTGCCACAGGCATAAGACTCTCCTTATGTCCATAAATAACTACCGGATGGCCTTTAGGTATATTCAAAGCATGTAATTCAGTAATTAACTTCACAACTATTTCACTCAATTCTCTCCATTTTATATCTTTATCGCTACCTGAAATAGCTATTTTATTTGTATCTGAATTTAAGTCTTCAAATGTATTTTTCCTGAAATTATACCTCATGCTTTTCCGGTTAATTGTCTATAAATTATAATGCACTTAAACCACTGAATATATATATGGCAAATGCAGCCATGTTAAACATTATAAATATTGAAATCAATTGAACGAGTTTATCATTCATTTTACCAAATACTATGTCTCTCCTTTTTTTTCTTGAATAATATATATAAGTATTATGTGCAACAGAATACAATCCAAAAAGAGAACCACTAATAATATAATGCTTACGGAAACCATTCCAACATCCCATAAGTAAAAATGTTGAAAAAAGGGAAATATTTTGCCTGAATAACGGATATGGCTTCAATCTTTTTTTTGTACTAAAGAATTTATAAAAAGGCATGAAGAAAAAATCTCTTAACCAATCGCCCAGAGATTTATGAAATCTTCTCCAAAAATCCTGTGGATTTCTTGCAATAAAAGGCTTGTTGAAGTTAACAGGAACATCAATGCCAATCATTTTACCAAATCCAATGGCCATTGCTGAATATCCGGCAAAATCAAAAAATAAATATACATAGTATGCATACATTACATTTAGCATATCAACAATGTTTGAACTTGTATGATCAAATTGACTTAACCAATATCTATCAACTACTTCTGCTCCAATATATTTGTAAAAAATCCCTAACAATATTGCTTGCCAACCGAGAATAAAGTTTTTTAAATTAACCTGGCCGTATCCTTTTTTCAGATCTTTAGTATATCTGGTAAATCTATCAATTGGACCTATGAGTAAAGTTGGTGTGAAAACTAAAAAGTTTACATATTGAAGAAAATTAACGGGTTTTGTTCCGGGAACAGCTTCAACATAAATACTTACAATACGAAAACTTATATACGAAAGACCAGCAAATGAGAGCCATTCGCTTACATAAAACGGATAATAGTGAACTTTAATTGCTGATTTAACTAAAATCATTGGTATTAAAATTAGCAATGTTCCTATCAATTTATTTTTTGACTTTATAACAGATATAAAAAGATAGTAAGTAAAGTAAGTATAGACTATAAAAATTAATATATGCAAAGGCTTTGGATAATAAAATACCAGATAGATAAGGCTTCCAGCTAATAAACTATTTGCAAATGTGATATACTTTTTAAGAAATAACTTTGAAACGAAAACCCACAGTACAAAGATACCTGCAACTACATAAAAATCTAATGAAGAAAAAGGCAACATATTAAAATTTCTGATAAACAAAGTTAACGTTCGATTTTGACTCTTCTTCCCTGAATGGATTATGAAGTAATAACAATCCAAGAATTATTATGTAATATATAATTACATAAATAGTTAATTTTTTAATAATGCTTTTTTTCATCAAAAAGGTAATTTTCTATAATGAACTTATCAATTTTATACCATCCATATAAACTCAAATGCATTATATCTGTCAATATCTCTTTTTCATATTTTACAGTGTCAGAAACAAACATATTGAGAACCGGATAATTACATTCTACAATTCTTTGTTCGATGATGTCAGTAATGGATCCTAATTCATGAAGGTTTTTATATGCAAAAGGATTAAGAGGCTGAATAATAAAAACAGGATCTACACTATAATAATCCAATAATTTCAGCAACATATCAAAATCATTTAGCTCCTGATTATTCTTTAAAGAAATATTTGTTATTTTCTTCTTTTCCCCTTGAATATATTTAGTAAAATATTCATTGTTGATGCCCCAATTATTATTCGTGGCTATTGATCTTTCATATTTAATAGCCTTATCATACAATTCTTTCCAATCAATTTTATTTGTTTTATTTATTAGCTTGTTCCTGCTAATAATATTTTTATCTATACCAATTTGCTGAATATTAAATTCCTTATTATTTACTCTTTTTATTACTGAACTTTTTAAATGTAAAAAGGTTTCACTAAATAAGATTAATGGAGCATAAAATATACCAAAGATTATATTGTTATTAGCAATAAATCTATAGTTCATTAATTTTAAAATGTTTGAAGGAGCATTAATATCATCGAAATTATCATGTACATATTTAAAAATGTAGTTTTTATACTCTTCCGGAACTTCACTATCTTTGTAAATATTAGATAAGACCTTTTGATTATTGAATTCGAGAAAAGACTCTACTGAAGTTCCATATGCATAACTGCCGGTAAACCATCCAGGAGAAACAATAATCACTATTTTCGCATCATTTAAAAACTTATTAAATGCAGCTAATTGTGAGAAAACTGAAAAACATTGATTACCGGCATGTCCAATTGCCAATGAATTAAAACCCGTATTTCGGGGTATAAAATTAAATGGTTTTGCTAATAGTTTATCTTTGCCTGTCAATTCCGAAGAACCTATTATTGTAATTGAATTCTCAAAATCAAGTGACAGGCAAATATCACGAATTATATGGTTTCCTCTATCATAGTTCATATATAATCCGCTTTCCTTAATTTTATGTTCTTTGATACTTGGTTCTATAACATCTGAAAACAAATATGCCGATAATATTTTCGTATTAATAGTAAAATAAACTAATACTACAGCAATGAATATTGAAAGGATATGTAAGAGAAATAATTTCATTTAGTTGGATATTCTATTTTTTTGTATCCAGATAAGCAACAATTTTATTAATAGTATCAAAATTATTTTCGGTTGCTTCTATGGTTGGTATATGAATTCCGGTTTTCTCCTCAATAGAAACAATTAAATCAACTACGGTAATTGAATCAAGTAGTTTTGATTTAACAATAGATTCATCATCCTCTATATTATAAAAAACAATGCTCTTTATTTCTTCCCTAATGAATTCTTTTATTTCAATCATTTTATTTAGTTACGTAACTATCATTTACTTATTTATTTAACCAACTTAATATGTAAATAATTCCATCTTTAAATACTGGTATTTCTCCATAGTTGTTAATTGCAAGACAAAACTTTATATCTTCCAGAGCACCAAGCTTCCTTAACCTTTGTACATGTTCTGCATTGTCTAAAAAACCCAGAATATTATCTTTGGCTTTATACCATAATTGGATTGATGCTTCAACTATATCTTTTTCCGATTTATAAACTCTATTACCAGTTAATATGTCAGAAAGTGCACCTGCAAATAAAACATCTTCCATGCTAAAATTACCTTTCCATCCGGAACATAGTATAATCACATCATTCTTATCCTTAATCAGATAATTACTTAATGCTACAATATTTAAAAATGAACCTATTAAAACTTCATCATGTTCTTCAGCTTTTTTAATTGTTGGTGTTCCATTTGTTGAACTAAAAACTATAGTTTTCCCGTTTACTAATTCTGGTGAAAACTTTCGTGGTGAATTCCCAAAATCTGCAAATTCAACAATTACTCCATCCCTCTCAGCAGCAACCAGGTAACCTATATCCTTATAATTTTTAGCAATTTCAAGCGTTTCAACCGGAATTATCTCATCT
>DAOVJU010000462.1 GCA_030632095.1 Chlorobiota bacterium | reverse complement strand
TTAGAGTTAACGGCATCGGCGGGGTAATGATCACAAACAGTTCCATATGTAATACGCTTGGTGGTGTTTGCATCCGAGTAAAGTGTCTTTTACGGCAACAGCTCTGCCAGACCTGCTAAAAACAAACGTTCACCTTTTCTTCTATCATTTCCATATTGCTGGCTTTCCTGGAAAACATTATAATATATATCAGCAAATGACAGCATGATCTGGAATGGAGGATCTTTTTCCAATGTCTTAATGTATGGTTCATTTAAAAATTCATTCATTTTAGCCTCATCAACAAATATTGATTTTGCAAACATATGATCCACAAATTTTTCAAAACTACCTTTGTACTTTTTCTCTATAACAGAAAAAACCGAAGGATGATATTTTTTGTCAACATCCTCATAATACATTTTTAATAATGCAGCAGTTATCTTTTTATCGGTTGGTGCATTATAATCTTTAAAAAATCTTTCAGTTCTGCTTTTAATATTTGCTATTTCAGAATTTATTGCTTCTGCATTATTCGGATCGTTTTTAAGAGTTTTATAAAGTAGCTTTGTCTTGTTTGTAAATGATAATATTTCACCTCCGCCAAAAATTGCTTCAAATATATAATTGCTTGTATAACTTAATTCTTCGTTTTTCTTGTAAGCATTTTCAATTAAAGGTATAGCTTCACCATATTTGGCTTTTCTTTCGTCGTTTTCATTCACCCAGGAAACAAATTCATTTTCTAATTGCTTCTTTTTATCGTAAACCTTTAATCTTTTTAATCCTTTGTTTTGTCCAATAGAAGACTTCCAGTAATTTGCAGAACGTGAATATTTTGAAGCGTATTGAATTCTAACTTTGTTTGAAGCATCCATATCCTCTTTCATCAGTTCCAGTTTTTTTGTCCTTATTTTTATTCTGCCCGGATTTTTGCTTTCTAAAACATTTTTTACGCCATATGATGTCAAATAACGCTGGGTTCGTCCCGGATAACCAAAGACCATCGCAAAATCACCTTCTTCAACTCCATCTAATGATACCGGTATATGATGTTTAGGAACATAAGGTATGTTTTCTTTTGAATATTCGGCTGGTTTACCATCTGGCCCGGTATAAATTCTAAACATACTAAAATCACCTGTATGTCTTGGCCACATCCAGTTATCAATATCACCACCAAATTTACCAATGGTTGATGGAGGAGCTCCAACTAACCTGACGTCAAGAAATGTTTCATAAACGAACAGATAAAACTTGTTGTCCCTGAATAAAGATTCAACGCGTACTTCATAATGCGTGTCACCTTTCTCTTCTTCTATAATTTTATTGCTGGTTTCTTCAATCTTCTTCCATCGTTCCTGCTCTGATAATGAATCACTTAATTCACTCATAATCTTATCAGTTACATCTTCCATTTTTATTAAAAGGGTTGCTGTTTTGCCAGGATTAGGCAATTCTTCATCAAGTGACATTGCCCAAAAACCATCTGATAAATAATCATGTTTTTCTGAACTATGCTCTTGTATTTCACCATATCCACAATGGTGATTTGTTAATAGCAATCCCTTGTCTGAAACTAATTCGGCAGTGCATGAACCATGATCAAGTGCAACAATAGCATCCTTCAAGCTACTTTCGTTTATATTATATATGTCTTCCGCGCTAAGTTTCAAGCCTAATTCTGTCATTGTTCCCATATTCAATTGGCTAATTAGTGTTGGTAGCCACATACCTTCATCCGCGTGTAATGAACTATTAAATAACAAACCAAGTCCTATTAATATCGTATAAATCTTTTTCATTTTAATTAATTTTAGATTAAAAAACATGCAAATTAAATTAATCTTAAATGCTTTACAAAGAATTTATCGATTTTAATAAATCATTATACTTTTGTGATGTATTATTTATGGATCATCAGGGAAATGCATAAGTGAGGAATTTGGAATTTGCCGGTAATCGGAAAAGTTAATGGAATGGTGGAATAATGGAATGTTGGGAAGAAATAAAATAGTAATACATACAAGCTATCAAATTGCTCAAAATACTTCACTTCGTTTGTATTTTGAAATTGATAGTCTGTCAACAGTTACAAAACCATGTCAATAACATAATATTCATTATCTTGCTGATGGTTTAGTATAGAATAATAGAAATATGGAAAGAAAGAGAAGGATGGAGTTTGGGATGATACTTTCAAATAATAGCATTGTATGGATAAAAACATTTAGAGTGGTGGTAGTAACAAAGCATTAATCCATTAAACCATTATTCCAATATTCCATTCTTCCACAAAACTATTAATTTTCCAGATGAACCGTATTTATATTAAAATTGGAAAACACAAGAAAAGATATTAGAAAACTTAGTTTGGAAGATATAAAAGAATTGTGCTTAAATCATAATTTTAAAGCTTTTAGGGCAAAACAGGTTTATGAATGGATTTGGCAGCGTAGCGCAAGGTCATTTGAAGAAATGAACAATGTCCCGTTAAAAGTGCGGAAAATTTTCTCTGCCCTTTATTCAATATATCCTCTTGAAATTCATAGTATCCAAAAAAGTAGTGATGGAACTATTAAAACAGGGTTCAGGTTATTTGATGGTGGTTTTGTTGAAGGTGTTATGATACCTACAGAATCGAGGGCAACAGCTTGTATTTCTTCCCAGGCTGGATGTAACCTGGCATGCAGGTTTTGCGCAACAGGAAAAATTAAACTGAAAAGGAACCTTGATCCTGGAGAAATATACGACCAGGTTGTTACAATTCATAAACAGGCTAAAGAATATAATAATTCTCCTTTATCAAATATTGTTCTGATGGGAATGGGCGAGCCATTATTGAATTATAAAAACGTGATTCAGGCAATTGGCCATATTACATCGGATAAAGGACTGGGAATGTCGCCAAAGCGAATTACTTTATCAACATCAGGAATTATTAAAGGTATTAAGAAACTGGCAGATGATAATGTAAAATTTAATCTAGCCATTTCGCTAAATACTGCTGACAATGAAAAAAGAAATAAGTTAATGCCGGTTAATAAAACCAATTCCCTGGATGAACTCTCAAAAGCGATTATATATTTTCATGATAAAACCGGAATAAGAATAACTTATGAATATATAATGCTCAGGGATTTTAATGATGGTTTAAATGATGCTAAAAAACTTGCTGAATATTGTAAAATTGCACCATGCAAGGTAAACCTGATTGAGTTTAACACAATTGGTGATGGCTTTTTCAGGAAATCCTTAAAATCGAAAACCGAAGCTTTTTATAATTTCCTTAAAGACAAGAATATGGTAGTAAATATTAGAAACAGCCGGGGTGAAGATATTAATGCTGCTTGTGGACAGCTTGCTAATAAAAGTGAGAAGTGATGGGTGATCTGAAAGTTTTGTGTTTTTAAATAATGAATATCCAATATTAAGTTTTTACGCTTTTAGCGAGTACTGTCATAGAAGCTACCGTCTTTGACGTTGGTTATTCACTTAGGTATCCCTTTAATAAGTTCCAGAATTTCCTTGTCTGAAATATCGTCCTTTTCGCCTTTATTGTAAATAGAAAACATGTA
>DAOVJU010000553.1 GCA_030632095.1 Chlorobiota bacterium | reverse complement strand
ACCAATGGTGAAATAAAGGCCACAAAACTCATAGTAAAATAGATGCATAAAGTTGGTATTCAAAAGGGACATCCAATTCCATCCGGATGTCCTTTTTTTATTTCTAAGTCCAGTCTATAAAAGCCGAAACATTTTGAAATGCTGAAAATCAGTTTTGCCCCATCCCAAACGGGAGCCTGATTTTCAGCTGCTTCTCCCGTTTGGGTTTGGGGCAAAAAGGAGATGAAAATCAAATTCAAACTTTTTTAGACCAACCTCATTATTTATGAAAAATATAAATAAGGATATTTAGTAATAAAATATGAATTAAAAAGGTATAAAATCATTTAAATATGGAACTATTATATAGAAAGCATTTGATAAGTTATTTTATAAAAAATTGCATATAAGCGAAGGTAACAACGTGCAAATTAAATGTTGGCAGTATTCGCAGGATGTATTATTATAATTTATTATGCGTTAAGCTTATATTTAGAAGAAATTGTGTTATATATTTGATTTTGAGTACTTTTTGACTTAATTTTATTGAAATGCAAAAAAATGATCAAATACTAAATATTCTTTTTGTAGAAGATTCTCAGGATGATGCTGAACTTATTGCTTTGCATTTGGAGAAATCCGGTTTAAAATTTAGCTGGAAGCGTATACAGACTGAAAAGGATTTAAAAAAAGAACTTGCAGAAAATAAATACGATCTGGTAATAAGTGACTACATAATGCCCGGTTTATACGGTATTGAAGTAGTTCAAATAATTTCAGCATCTTATCCCGATTTACCCATTATAATAGTATCAGGTCAAATAGGCGAGGATCTGGCTGTTGAAAACTTGAAGGCAGGGGCTAGTGATTATCTAATGAAAAATAATCTAATTCGTCTGAAATCCGCTATTTTAGAGGCTTTAGAAAAAAAGGAAACGGAAGTTGAACTAAAAAAAAGCATTGAAATATTAAACAGCTTTATGGAATCTGCTACAGATGGCTTTATTCTTTATGATGCTGAACTTAATTTTATCGATATTAATAAGTCAGCTATGGAAATAACTGGTTTATCGCGGAAAGAAGTTATTGGTAATAATATTTTAGATATTATTCCTGATATTAAAGAAACGGGTAGGTATGATAAATACAGAGAAGTGATTAACACGGGAGTACCTTTATTCATTTCTGATCTTAAACTGCATTCCAAACCCGGTAATAAAATTTTAGAACTTAAAGCCTTTAAAGTTGGTGAAGGCCTTGGAATTATATTTACTGATATCACAGAACGAAAACAAGCTGAAGAGGAATTAAAAAAATCAAAAGCCAAATATGCCGATCTTTACGAAAATGCCCCCGACATGTTCGTCTCAGTTGACGCAGCAACAGGAAAAATAATTCAATGTAACAACACCCTGGCTTTAACTTTAGGTTATACAAAAGATGGAATAATAGGACAATCTATATTCTTTATTTACCATCCGGACAACCATGATAAAGCAATGAAAGCATTTCAATTATTTGTAACAACAGGTGTAGTGAAAGATGAAGAACTATATTTGAATAGAAAAGATGGTGATAAAATTGATGTTAGCCTCAATGTTTCGGCTGTTAAAGATAAGAAAGGGAAAATACTGTATAGCAGGTCAGTCTGTAGAGACATCACAAAGCGCAAGTTAACAGAAAATGAATTAAAACGATCACGCGAAAAACATCGCCTTTTATGTATGTATATGGAAGAAATGAGGGAAAAAGAAAGGTTGAAAATGGCACTTGATCTACACGATGACCTGGGACAAAAATTAACTGCACTAAATATTGATCTGAATTGGCTTAAAAAGAGGTTATCAGAAAACAAATTAAACTTATTGCCTAAGTTAAATACAATGTCAGATTTGCTAAATGAAACTGTTGATACAGTTCAGAAAATTGCAACTGAATTAAGGCCTGGCATATTAGATGATTTAGGACTGTCAGCAGCAATTGACTGGCAATTAGATGAATTTGAAAAAAATACTGGTATCAAACGCTCATCGGAAACTGTTATTGAAGAAATTACAGTTTCACCGGAATTAGCTATTGTAGTTTTTCGAATTGTACAGGAAAGCCTTACAAATATCGCCAGGCATGCAAATGCTTCACACGTACTATTAAATCTTATAGAGGATAATAATACTTTAATTGTAAAGATTAAAGATAACGGAAGGGGTATTACCGATGATGAAATTGAAAATCCCGACTCATTTGGATTATTTAGTATAAAAGAAAGAGCGAAAACCTGTGGAGGAGAAATATTCATAAACGGTATAAAAGAAAAAGGCACCGAAATAATTTTAAAAATTCCTTTAACTTCATAATGTTATACAATGATTAAAGTAATAATTACAGACGATCACCCAATTGTACGTAAAGGATTAAAGCAAATCCTTGAAGACTGTTATGATATTGCAGTTGCTGATGAAGCAGAAAAAGGCAGTGAATTAATTAAAAAAATAATGGAAAATGATTATGATGTTGTATTGTTGGATATTTCATTACCTGGAAGAAATGGCCTTGAATTATTAAAAGAAATAAAAAAATTAAAACCTGATCTTCCTGTATTGTT
>DAOVJU010000422.1 GCA_030632095.1 Chlorobiota bacterium | reverse complement strand
ATAATCTGGTTGATGAAATTCTATATGGTGTGGTCAATTCATGAGATAATTTTTCGTGGTCATTATTAAATTCTGTAATTGAATCTAATATGTAATCTGTTGTTTCAATAATCTTTGGTGATTTACATCTTTCTAGTCTTAATGATTTTCCATTATCAATTGCGAGTAATATTATTAAATCATTTGAGGAATTAAAGCAATCTATGAAAGATTCATTAGAAAGAGTTTTTAATAATTTTAAAGAATCATTTTTTTCATACACTAGTTGTGATCTTTCATCATCAATTAGAACATCTGATTTTAAATTATTTTCTACAATGAATCCAATATTGTTTTTAAAATCTCTTTTTTTCAATTTTTCATGATCCTGGGAAAGTCCAAGATTGAAGGTGATAATTAAAATTAAAATTGTTATTGTTATTTTTTTCATACTTGAATCTATTTTGTTCAGTTCGATGTAAGGCTTATTGCCAACAATATAATATAACTACCTTCTAATTTCAAAAACATTTAATATTTAACTTTTTGACATCTTATATTTGACTGTTTAGAGTCCGTATTTTAAATTTTCATATTCTATCAAATCGCATTTTATAGATCCTACCAGCATATCAAATCTTACACGAACAGGAACATAATTAGGTTTATTAGCAAACCATATGATCATATCGTCTTCATTTTTAAATACTCTTCCAACTTCAACTACAGGAACAAATTTTAAACATTCAATTTTACCAAATTTTGTTTTTACTTTTTCTTTCCCCCGGTACCTGATCACCATAGGAAATACTTCATCACCAAAATAAGTTTCTATTCTTATTGTGTCGCCATTTTCAAGTTCATTATGGATCTTTCCCCTTAAAGCATATAATGCAGATAACATGTCATAACAGTTTTCGGGGATATGATGTTTCCCGCTTCGCTGACTATCTACAGAATCTTCTTCATGCAAGAATATCAATTCGTTATAATACCTGTACCCTCCCTCTTTTATATTCCGAACTGCCTTTATTGGTAAAACCGTTTCAGGATCAAAATAACTTTCATATACATCGTAAACTTTATATAAAATATCTGCTAAACCAATTGACCTGGCAGTAACTTTTGCATAATATACTTCCTGGTTTTCGTAATTTTTTGTATCAAGTTTTAAAACTGCTTCACCTCCGTTGAGCCACCCATAATACAATAAATATTTAAGCATTTCACCAGATTTGTATGGATCTGCCTCATTTTGTGAAAAAACAATTCGTGAAATGAAAATTAATATGATAAAATATGACTTTCTCACAGTTTTTTACAGTATTCAATTTTGTTTTAGCTCAATGTTCATGCCCTTTTAAAGAAGATTATTTAAAAATGTTTTTTTTAGGGATTGTGGCTATGAAATCTTTCAAATAGCAGGGCTCAAAATAAGCCGTGTTTTCAAAATCCCTTTTAACGAATTTATCATTAGAAAGACTAATCATATATCTAGCCGAAGGTTCTATATTATTAATAAAAAGTGCATTTTTATGCTTAATTATGTTTTTACATTTTTCAGATCCATTTCCAAAAAAATAGACTTTACGTACATCTAAAATTGATTGGTACGAATTTTCATTTATAATATCTGCACTTACATCTTTCATCATTTTGTTTTGAATATCAAAAAATGCAGAATATACTTCCATTCTTCTGGCATCAATCATAGGACATATCCAGGCTTCATTTGATAAATCTATTCCCTTTTTAAGAGCAAAGCCATAAGCCATTGACTGCAAGGTGTTTACTGAAACTAAAGGTGTGTTAAGCGCATAACAAATTCCCTTTGAAACCGAAACCCCAATTCTTAACCCGGTATATGAACCCGGCCCCATACTTACTGCTACAGCATTCAATGAATCAATAGCCATATTAGATTGTGTCATTAATTCTTCAATAAAAACAGTAAGTTTTGAAGAATGTACATTGGTTTCAGTGGTTTCAATCACATTCAATAAATTACCATTCTCTGCCAAAGCAACAGAACAAACATTAGTAGCCGTTTCTATATTTAATATAAGAGAATTCAATTTTGAAAATTATTTTTCGTGAAACTTTATGACTTAAAATCTTAGTGGCATAAATAAATATAGCCACAAAGCCGCTAATCTAAGATGCATAAAGTAGTTTATTTGTCGCTATAATATATTTTAGTATTAATCCTTCCTGCTATTTTTACTTATCTGATTTGAAAAGTTCTTTTTTATCAACAACTTCAACCTCAACACTATCTTTAAGTTTTTTTGAGATAGCACTATAAGGTGCAATCACTACTTCATCCCCTGTTTTTAATCCGCTTTGAATATGTATGAAATTGTTGTCTTGAATTCCAGTCTCAACTTTTTGCTCATAAGCAAAGTTCTCGTTTATAATAAAGACAATTTCATCTAATTCTTTTAGATCTGTATTTAATTTTTCACCATCATTGTTTGAAGATGTTGTATCAAACCTGGTAGTAACCGCTTGTAATGGTATGCTTAACACCTGCTTTGCTGAACTGGTCTCTATATCAACTGTTGCTGACATGCCTGGCCTGAACGGATACTTGTTTTGATCAGTTATAAGATCTTTGTACGAATCGTATACTATTCTTACTTTAACATCAAAACTTGTTACCTGGTCAGTGGTTACACCGGTTATGTTTGCCGAATTTGCTATTTCAGCAACAATACCCTTAAATCTACGTTTAAGATATGCATCGATTTCAATATGTGAAGTGTCACCCAGGCTAACCCTAATAATATCATTCTCATTTACTTCAACTTTAACTTCCATTTTATTTAAATTGGCAATTCTTAACAGCTCTGTACCAGCCATTTGCATGGTTCCCACTACTCTTTCGCCAATTTCAACGTTTAATTTTGACACCGTACCGTCAATAGGTGAATAAATGGTAGTTTTCGTTAAATTTTCCATAGCTTCGTTTAATGAAGCTTCAGCACTTTTAACTGAATACTTTGCTGAATTAACACTTTGTTTTGATGCTTCAACATCAGCTTCAGCCATTTCAAACCCTGATTCGGCATTTTCAAATTCGGCATTGGAAATTGCATCTTCTTTCCAAAGTTTTTTACTCCTTGTGTATTCCAATTGGTTCTTTTTAAATTGTGCCTTTACCTGAACTAAACGAGCTTCAGCGTTTGCCATATTGGCCTTAGCAGAATTTAAAGTGGCTTTCATTCTTTCTAAAGCAGACAAATATATATCCGGCTTAATTTTTAAGAGTAAGTCTCCCTTTTTTACTTCATTTCCTTCTTGAATATTAAGCTCAACAATCTCTCCCGAAACATCCGGGCTTAGTTTAACTTCAGTTTCAGGCTGAATTTTACCATTTGCAGTAATAGTTTCTATTATATCTCGTTTTTTCGGGGTTTCAATACTTACTTTAAGAATAACTCCTTTGCCAAACCATCCTTTTTTCTTGCCTAATACGGCAAGAACCAATAAAACAACTACTACAATTGCTAAATATTTTAAAAGTTTACCTGTGTTCATATATTTAAATCTTGAAGATTATGCCAAAATTATAAAGATTTTTTAATATTAGACTTTATGATATTAGATATTTGGACTTCTTTTCTTAAAAATAACTACTTCTGTATTTCAGATTAAATTTTACCAATTATACTGTTAAAACACCTTAGTGTCAAAGTGATAATTGTTTCCCGCGATAAAAATCGAGAATTTTCATTGAAAACATGTATTCATATTTTGCCTGTAGGTTATCTGACATTGCCCTGAGTAAATTGGTCTTTGCTATGGCATAATCTACTGAATTTACATTACCTACTTCATATTTTTGTTCCGTGTAACGAAAAGCCTCCCTGGTACTTTGAACCGCCTTTTTTGATGCGCTGTATTTCTTTAATCATGCAGTGGCATTTGAATGCGCCTGCTGAATGTCTTTGTATAATTGGTCAGTCACGAGCTGGTATTCATTCTGCGACTGTAATACATTGATCTTCGCATTGTCCATGGCAGTTTT
>DAOVJU010000521.1 GCA_030632095.1 Chlorobiota bacterium | reverse complement strand
ATAAATGTGTATCCCTTACCAGGCATAGAAATAAGCAATGACACATTAATTTGTAAAAATGATACAATAAGAATTTTTGCATCAGGAGGTGAATCTTATTTATGGACTGAAAATGAATATATTGAAAACATAACAAGCAATAATCCTTTGGTTTATCCTGCAGTAGATATGTTTTATAAAGTTATAGTGACAGACTCAAATACTTGCGTTGATTATGATTCAGTTTTTATTCGGGTTCAGCAAATTCCAATTGCTGTCATTAATAATGAAGATTCTATATATATTATAATTGGAGAAGAAATTTATTTGAGCGCTTTGGATTCACTTGCACATGATTATTATTGGTTTCCTGAAGAATTTTTAAGTTGCGTTTATTGTTCAGAACCTATTGCCAAACCGCTTGAAAGTATAATGATTTATTATGAAGTTGTTGATGAAAATAATTGTTTTAGAATTAAAGATTCAATTTATATTAATGTTGAACATAAATTCTTCTTAGATATGCCCAATGCCTTTACTCCAAATGGAGATGGTTTGAATGACACGATTTATATTCAGGGATGGGGAATTAAAGAAATAATAGAATTTAAGGTTTTTGATCAGTTTGGGAAAAAGGTATATGAGTCTGATGATTTAAATTCAGCATGGGATGGAACTAATAATGGTGAATCTCTCCCTGTAGGAACTTATTATTATTCAGTTACAGTACTAAATTATGATAATAAAACAAGAAGCAAACAAGGGTATTTCCATCTTCTAAAATAAGTATTAGCATAGTTTTAATTTAAAATTTGTTTAATTTTATTGACTAGCACTAATTAGTGCGTGTCTCTTATGTAACTACTTTTTTTTTCAGTTACTTTTCTTGGGGCTAAATTGCACAATACTAAGGGACTATAAAGTCAAGAAGTTTGTTCAGAAAGTTCGAGTTCTAGGCTTGCGATGCCTGAAAAATGGGAGTTTACTTTTGTAAATGACCATTTTGAAGGCAAGCATAACGACGAAATCGGACTTTATGGACAGACTAATTAATTATAAGTTTTTTACTGAGCACTTTGTTATTTCCTTGTAACCAGACTATATAAATTCCTTTACTGAAAATTGTACTGGAAAGGCTTTTATGTACCTGGCCATATTCATTTATCTCAGCAGTTGTTTGTAAAGTTATTGAACCATTTTTATCCATAATTGTTATTTCTACAAAACTTCCTTTTTCCGGATTAAATCCATCAGCAAGAATATTTATTATATCATAACTATGTGCAGGGTTTGGATAAAGATTAGATTTAAGAACATTATGTTCAATTTCAGTATTAATGCTCTTTGGCTTAAATATTTCATACTTACCATCATAATCGGTTTGCATTAAACGATAATAATTAATTAAGGATGAAGGATTAGAATCAATAAAATCGTATAGTAATAAAGAATTGCTATTACCTGTACCTTGTAAAGTTCCGATATCATAAAACTCAATTCCATCATCTGAGCGTTGTATAGTAAAGTAATCATTATTTATTTCAGTTGCTGTGCTCCAACTTACGAGAACCTGTTTGTTTTGAAGTTTTAAATCAAAACTTATAAGTTCAATTGGTAAAGTCCCATTTATTTGTGAATCACCAGAATTTGTCCCTGATACAGCACCATCTACATTTATTGGGCCAGTTCCTTCAATGGTTGCATTTCCTGAATCAAAATCTCCCCCGATTTCAATTGTACCTGTATCGCCAACATCAATACTACCGTTTCCATCAAATGAAACATCTCCATCAATGCTTAAATTTCCATCAACGGTTAAACTTGCTCCATTACTTGCTGTAACATCTCCCTGGACATCCATTGTTCCACTTGTGTTTATTGTTAAACCAGCATTTTGTGATATGCTTATTCCTCCTAAAACGGTAAATGTTCCGGTAACATTTAGCGTAGCATTATTGTTTACATGTAAGCTATCAATAGTAAGATCGCCCTCTATAGTTAAGGAACTTCCATTACCCATCCAAAGCTCTGCAATAGTAAAACTATTGCCAGTAATGACAGTTATATCATCATTATTGTCAATTTGAACATCATCAGTTATTCCAGGTAAAATACCACCATCCCAGGTTAATGTGTTTGACCAGTTTCCGTCTTCTTTTGTATGTATTAACGCTGCTTGAACGTTTATAACAGTTATTAGTAAAAGACTGATTGAAAGTGTAAATAATTTTTTCATATGCTTTAGTATTTGTTTTGCAAATAATAATACAAATCATGTGCTAAAGAAAATAAAGTACTCTATATCAGCGTGATAAAATATCTGATGTGTAATTCCGGAAAATATTTTTTAATTAAAAATACACTATTTAGTAGAGATACGAAATATCGTAAATGCAGGATTCTGATTTTTACTACATATAGTGTAATTTGAATGAATACTTTAATTAACTAAAGGCCTGCTTTTCTTTTAGGGATAATTACTTTTAGTGCTTTTCTTGAAAATATCATAAACTTAAATATTAATAAGAGGATTTAGATGTTCTTTAATTCTTATAAAAGGAGAAATAATAGAAGGTTTATTATCAAAACTTTATATATACGTAAAAGAATCCTGGCTGGATCACAAAAGATGAAAGCCACTTTATGTGGCTTTTTTATTTTGCTTTGCCACAACAATAAATGGTTTTAAAATGTTAGGGCATAGTAGAATACAGAGCATGTAAATTTATCCGCGAATAATGGATAAAAAATTACTGAAGATATGAAGCGGTTAAGGGATAAGATGAGATAATTAATCTTTATCAAAAATGGTTTTAATTTTTATAATCAATTCTTTTGTTTTAGCCTGAATTATTCACAAATTTCTCCTAAATCATATTAAGCATCACGTAATCAATATATTACAAATTTATTTTCAAATAAGATTTTTTTAGAATATTCCTTACGTTATTAACTAAAAATTGT
>DAOVJU010000353.1 GCA_030632095.1 Chlorobiota bacterium | reverse complement strand
TTTCACCCTTTTTATTAATTCTTCAAGTTTATTTTGCAATGTATCGTATGAGAAATATTTTTTTCCCAGGTTGTAGTTAAATTCAGCTATCTCTTTGTTGAGTTTTTCATTAAAAATAATTTCATGCATTTCCTTCACCTTATCATCCGTTAGCTGATTGTCTTCCAGCATAACTGTTTTAAATCCCTTGCTTCCAATATCGGGCCAGTACACTGGTTTATAATTATTTACGAAAACAGGACGCTTTGCTAAAACCGATTCAACAAATGCGTTACCAAAACCTTCGTATACGCTGAAATATGTTGTTGCGTTTGCATGGGCATATGCAGCTGATAGTGAATAATTTCGTTCATTGTTATTTCCATGAAGACCTTTGTTATTAATAATGTATGATGCAAAAATAATTTGTTGATGCAATTTCAGTTCGTGTATCAACTCCATTAATTCATGATAATAAAGTGCTCCTGCATCATCTGCCTGGCTACCTGTAATTACCAGCTTTATGTTTTTATCGTTTAATTTGTCTATTAAATTAATTGCCACTTCAATTCCTTTTCTTCTAACAATCCGGGTTATTTGAAATAACAATAAATCTGTTTCTTGTAATCCCAGATCGGTGCGTAAGGATTGGTTTCGTGGTGTAAGCAATCCGAAATCTTTTTCAAAATCCATCACATTAGGAACTACTACGGCATCAACACCAAATTTCTTTTTCAGCGTTTTTTTGCCATGCAGGTTGATAACTGCATTTACCACGTTAGGTTCAATTAAAGGAAACGTTTTGGCTACAAAATCATTAATTGCTTTGTGTGGAGAAATATAACGTGTGCCTCTCTCCCATGCAAAATCGTGATCGTGAGTAATTGTTGGAAGACCTGTTCTTTTAACTACCTTTTTTATAGCCAAGCCCATTTCCAAATGAGAGGGAAGAGCTGAAGCATTTTCCGATAATAAAATTTCTATTTTATTTCTTCTAACCCAATTTAAGATTTTATCTGCAATAAAATCTGAGTACAAATTAATGTGTTCTATTAATTCTTCCGGATTAGTGTCGGGAAAAAAGAATGCTTTTTTTTGTCCCCAATAACTTTCCGGGGAAAAAAATGACATTTCAGGAGCCAGTGTCTCATAACGAGTATTTATTTTTCGTTCCTGAAACTGGCCTGAAATAATATAAATTTCATGCCCCATTCGTTTTAAAACATCTATCCATTTCTCAGCTTCGAGAGCAACTCCATCAATACCGCCAATTCTGCCAATAATTATTCCAATTCTCATTTTATCTTATTTTATTCATTACAATTTTATACTTAACAATTTTTAGCTCTTAATAATAAATGTCTAATTCACACTATATTCGTAAAACTCCACAAAAAAAGTGAAAAAATCAAAATATTTTTTAATTTTGTCATAATGACCTAATAACTAACAAATTTATATTTACATGTTTTTTAGATTAAACAAATTAGCACTCATTACATTTGCGGTTGGAACCGGTTTCTTTTTAGCTTGCTCAGGCGACAAAAAAGACACTCGGGGTAAAAGCGATAATGGGAACATAAACGAGAATTTACAGCAAAAGAACATTCAGGAATACGCTAACCAGGTAAAGACTATTTTTTATAATATCCCTTCACCTGTTGAGATGGCAGAATTAACACAAAAAGCTAATCTGACATATAATTCCGATATACTTAATTCATTAGACAAAATTGATCAGTATACGTCTACAAAAAGCATGGCGCTTAATCTTGGTGTGTATGGTGCGGATTTAAGTTATACCAGGTTGTATGACCAGATTCAGGAATCAATCAATTATTTATCTGCCATCAGGAAATTATCAGAAGAGCTGGGTGTTCCACAGGAAGAAGGAGCATTTGCACTAAGCAGGCTCGAAGAAAACATTAACAATCGTGATTCATTACTTTTTATAATAACTGATCTTTATGCAAATGCTGATCTATACCTGAAAGAAAATGAGAGAAGCGGAACAGCTGCATTAATTATTACTGGTGGATGGATAGAAGCATTATACATTTCAACTAACATTTTGGATGATGATAATCCAAATCCTGAAATCATGGAACGAATTGCTGAGCAAAAATTCTCTGTTGATAATTTAATCGCTTTATTGAAAAAACATTATAAAGAAAATGAATCACTCAGTGATATTTTTTCATTGTTTGACCAGTTAAAACAATCATATGATAAAATTGAGCTGATATATAAACCAGGTAAAGTAATTACAGATGAAGAAATTAGACTTACTTCAATTAATTCAAAAACCCAGGTTTATGTTAATTTTGATCAAATAAAGGAAATTAGGGAAATCAACAATAAATTAAGAGCACTTATAATAAGTTAATTGTTTTTATATTTGCATGAAATAAATTTTTTTTAATACCTTGTGATATTGTAAATATTACAATAAATTAATCACTGATGAAGAATTTAATTAAAAAACTAAGTATTTACTTTATATTATCCGCGTTACCTTTTCTAAGCCACTCGCAATGCAAAAGCTTTACCAAGCAGGTTTGTATGCCAAAACTTAATCCATATATTTATAATGGACAGTTAAACAGTGCTATTCTGAATGAAGGCGATATTGCTGAATTAGTACTAACATTTTATGGCGGACAAGATTACAGGATAGCAGTTTGTTCTGAAGAATCTATCGGAAAGGTTCAATTTAAGCTGCTTGATACTGATCGCAATACAATCTTTGACAACTCGGAACAGGAATTTGCTATTTTTTGGGATTTTAGATGTAATTCAACACAACAAATTATTGTTGAGGTGTTAGTGCCTGAAAGTGAGGCTATTGAAGACGCCGTTAAAAGTGGGTGTGTTTCAATTCTTGTTGGGTTCCTGTCAAAATAACTTATTGAAAATTTATTGAGAAGTAATAAAAACTTTATTATATGCCCGGTTTTGCCGGGTTTTTTTATTAAAGAGATTTTAAATAACAACTTGTAATATGTTTAATGCTTTGATCAATTGGGATGAAGTCAATTTTTACGGTTTCTCGTATTTTTTTATTTGAATACATAGATTTACTAACCAATGAACTAACAGATTCTTTAGTTATAACCGGTTTTGTTCCGGTAAACATACTTTTTAAGGCTTCTATTCTCCATGCTATACTAAAAATAAAAGGATTCACCCTGATACCAGGAGCTTTTTTATTATTAGCCATTGCTATTTTACTGAATACTTCTTTAAAAGAATAATTGTTTTCCGAAAGAATAAATCGCTGATAATAAATATTCTTTTCAATTAAAAAAATCATAATTTTACATACATCCCTTACATCAATAAAACCAATAGTACCATCTGAATAAAATGGCAAACCATTATATATCTTATTAATTATCTTGCCTGTTCCATTTTTCCAGTCTCCCGGCCCAAGTATAACAGAAGGGTTTACAATTACAGCATTCAATCCTTCTGCAATTCCCCTCCAGACTTCAAGTTCTGATATATATTTAGAATATGCATAATTTGAATTATTTTCGGTTGCGTCAAATTCATTTTGTTCAACAATTTCATTGTTATTATTTTGCTTACTGATTGAAGCTATTGAACTAACATGACACAAGGAATCAATTTTATTTTCAAGCGAAAGGTTCACTATGTTAGCTGTTCCCCGGATATTGGTATTAAAAATAGCCTCCCTGTCTTTTGGAACAAGAGAAACCATTGCGGCACAATGATATACTTTTTTAACTTCCTTAAATGCATAAGATAATGAACTTATATCAGTTACATCAGCATTTAACCATTCAATTTTATTGATATCGATGTTTTTCGAATTATCATAAAAACTAAATATTTGCTTTGTCTTTTCAATGCTTTCAATTGTACGGTAAATAGCTCTTACTTTTTCATTTCTGCTCAAAAGTTCGAGTAACAAATGTGCTCCAAGTAGCCCTGTACCTCCGGTTACTAATATCATTTTATATAATGTCTAATAAATAACAATACAATTATTAGCTTTTTACCTTAATTATCAGGGAGTTACAAAAGCATCTCGTTCCCAATGTATATAGATTCTAATATAATTTATTGCAAATATGAATAATCAAAGATTGCATTTTTATTTTATTCCTGTTATTTTTTTTACAATTTTAACGGGTATAAGATAAATTTCACTTTTCGTGATTCTTTGCTTTTTAGTGTCCTTAGCAGACTAGAGAATATTATTCAGATATGATCATTAAACACTTAACCATATTTTTGCTTCCATTTTTTTTAAGCATGCAATATATAATTGCTCAAAATCTTATCACCTATAACACCGAAACTTATGACCGGTATGCTAATTTAATATATAATTATACTGATAATTTACACAGCTCAATTAAACCATTTACATACCATGCTATTCCTGAAAAACACCGTGCAGATAGCACCTTGTTTGTCTCAACAAAGATTAATGGGCTTAATTACCTTCTAAACAAAGATTTTATCAGGTTTAATGCTAACAATATCAGTTTATCTCTAAATCCGGTTATAAATGAAATCTTTTTGTATGATGCATTAAATAATAAA
>DAOVJU010000242.1 GCA_030632095.1 Chlorobiota bacterium | reverse complement strand
ATTCAGGATAAGTATTAATTGGTTATTAGTTTTTAGTTAATAGTTTTAGTTATTTAGTTACTTGTTGTAGTTATTCAGTTTATTTGTTCTTATGATTACTCTTTTTAGTTCGTTCAAATTAAGAAAGTGGATATAAGCGTTTTCATGTACTTCGATTTCTAAATCCTTTACTAATTTGTATATCCAAAGATTTTCAAATCCTATGGCCATAATGATAAACTTAAACCATAAAACTAATAAACTATAAACTGCAAACTAATAAACTGTAACTAAAAACTAATAACCAATAACTAAATTTTTATATCTTGTTTAGTTCTGGTTTAACCAGGTTGGGGTTTAGAGTTTTGAGTTGTTATCTGATTTTTATTTAATTATTTCATTCCTTGATTTGGTAACAATTTCTTTTAGTTCATTAAAATTATCTTCAGACATAACTAATTTGATTCCGCCTGACAAAATAAGCTTACCATCTTCATTTTTACTCATTTTGGTATCTTCAATCTTTATGGTTTCCATCTTATCATAAACAGATTTTATGTTTTTAATAATTTCAATATACTCTTTATCGTATTCATTATTAAGATTTTGAACTGAATAATTGTATAAGTTTTCATATGCATATTTTTGATCTGCAATTTTTTGAACAAGTTCATTCTTGTTTGAATATTCTTCTATTGTGGAAATTGAAAGGAACAAACTTTCGACATATGCTCCAATTCCCATTAAAGTCAGGGTGTTTTCTTTTTTATTTATTACCAAATAATTAATAATATTTCTATATGCATCCCCGGAAATGCTAACCAAAGAATCGACATTATCAAGATTATTGTGAACCCTGTCAAGTAATGCTTCAGTGAATGCGGCAGATATTGTTAAATTATTACATAACTGGTGTATTGCAGTAAAATATAAAAAAGTTTCTTCACGCTTTTCAAATAATGTAATATAAGCCAGATCGGAAAAGTAAACACCCAGATTTAATGCCTGGATACGAGAATTAGAATAGCTTTTATAATTTTCAGGTTCATTTACAATTGATGGAATAAATTCAATATTGGAACCTTCAATAAAACCAAATATTTCTTCCGGTGATGGAAACCTGAAATATGTCATTTCTTCATAATTCATTTCTTCCGGGAGCTCTTCCAGGGTTTGATCTTGTGCATTTTTTTTTGAAGAATCACTTTTACAAAAGCTTAATCCAAAAATTATTAATACCACTAAAAGTCCAAGTATGCTCTTCTTTTTCATCTGTTTATGTTTTTTAAAATTAATTACTTTTTATTGACAGGTTCAAATTTTGCGTAAAAAATACTACCACTCATCTTCAATTTTCTTTTGCCCGATAATTATTCCAAGGCATTTTTTATCTGTTGGATCAATTCTTTTTCCTTGTTCTCTCAATACCTGAACCTCCACAAGAATAATTCTTGTGTTTTTATTAATAAATTCCATATGCGCCATATTGCTATCAAAGTCGCTGTTAAATATCTGATCAAGATAAACATCAGTACTTAATAATCTATATCTTATATTACCTAATCCTTCCTCTGCACAAAAGCATATTGAATATTCCAGTCCCTCGTAAAAAACCGCGCTGTATTTAAACGATTGACCTGAATACATTGGAATATTCATAGATTGTGAATTTATCTCGTAATCCCAATTTGATGGCAAAATGCAGGATGTTTCAAAAAAGTTATCACAATTCTGACTATTGCCAATTAAAGGAAGGCTAAATAAAATCAAAATAATAACTCTAACTAAAATCTTCATATATATATTTTTGCTTTAAAATTACAAAAAATAAGGTTACTATTTAGTTAATTCCACCATCAACGTTCAAAATATCGAATCAATTTACGCAACCAATCAAAAACTAAAGCCAAATATAGAAATAAACCAAATAACCATAAGACTAAAATATTAAACCACAATGTATTGATCTGAAATTCACCAATCTGTTTATGTGGGGCGAAAAACTGAGCCCTTCCAATTTCTGAAGAAGGCGACAAATAAATCGGTTTATACAATTGAATGATTTTATCATCTGCTACCCGAACTCTATTTATTTCGCGATTATTTAATACAAATTCAGATAATCGTTCATTAGTATATTGTTGCTTGAATTTTAAGAACTCATCTTTGCCCATTTTACTGATTAATTGGTTGTTAATATTATCTTTCTCTCCTAAAAGTTTGTCAATATGTTTAACAAGCCTGAGTTTAATATTTTGTAAATATTCGTTTAAACTGATATAAATATCAGGATTAAACTCACTATTCCTCATTTCTTTTAAAAAACCGGGTGATTTTAAATTATACAAATGGTTCAATTTATTAACTTCGTTATACAGTATAATCTTATTCTTAGTACTATTTTTAACTAAGCAACTATCCTTACTTTTTATTAATATATTGTTTTTGATCTTCAGTAATTCAGGAATTGTATAATTTAATTTAAAGGAAGACTCGCTTATTTTTTTCTGAACATCAAAGTAGTGTTTTTGATATTCGTTTTCTTTAAATTGTGTTACCATTAAAGCTTCGTATGCCCATCTGGAAGCCATAAAGTCTCCAACTACAGGTACATATTCTTGTGCTGCTAATGAATAATGCAATTTATCGAACTTTACAATTACACCACTTAATAATATTTGAGGAACCAGGATCAGTGGTATTAATATATAAATGGTTACAACAGATTTAAAGGCGGCTGAAATGTTTAATCCTGTTAAATTAGCAAAACAAGCCAATGAAAACAGAACAAGACCAAATTTAAAAGTAAAGCCTTTTATTTCCAGTATGTAATTACCAATAAAAATATAAAGGAATGTTTGTATAGCTGAAATAATAAACAAGAATAATATCTTAGAATTCAGGTAACTGATTTTGCTAAGATTAAGAAATGCTTCACGTTTTAATATTTTACGGTCTCTGATAATTTCTTCGGCACTAATAGTAAGCCCTACAAAAAGTGCAACTATAATACTCATAAACAGGAAAGCAGGTATATTTTCGTTTTCATTAAATATATATTCTCTTGCTAAAATTGTATTTTTTGAAAAATATTTTGTAAGAAAACCAAGAATAACAGCTAATAAGGGAGTAATAAGTAAAGCAATTATCATATATTGCATATCTGCCAGTTTTGCTTTAAAGTTCCTGACTGAAAAAATATTAAATTGTCTGAACAAGTTTGGAGGGTTAAAATTAACTTGTGGGAGTTCACCGGTTAAAATATTCTTTTCATTTTCATTTTTTGAATTTTCCTTATACTTATTGTACCATTCATTTGGCATAATTTTTCGTTTTTTAGAAAACTCGCCATAATCGTCAATATCTTTATATTCAATTATTTCAAGTATTTGATCAGGATTTACTCTTCCGCAGCAATGACATTCATTCTCCGCTGAATCAACCATTCCGGCAATTCTTTTTACATATCCGATAGCTTCCACAGGATCACCAAAATAAACAGCAAAACCGCCTTTATCAATTATCATTAATTTATCAAATTGTTTAAAGATGTTTGATGAAGGCTGATGAATATTCACAACTAAAAACTTTCCTTTAAGGACTTGTTCTTTTAATAATTCAATTACTTTTTCCGAATCAGTAGATGACAAACCTGAAGTTGGTTCATCAACAAATAATATATAAGGTTCTCTGATTAGCTCAAGCGCTATATTTAATCTTTTTCGTTGTCCGCCACTAATATATTTATTCAATACACTTCCCACAGTCAGGTCTTTCGCTTCAAACAAGTCTAATTCCAAAAGCATGCTTGTAACTTTTTCCCGGATATCCGCATCAGGGTGATTTCCAAAACATAATTTTGCATTATAATATAGGTTCTGGTATACAGTTAACTCTTCAATAAGGAGATCTTCCTGGGGAATATATCCTATAATTCCAGTAAGCATTTGTTTATACTCATAGATATCAAAACCATTTATTGAAATATTTCCACCTGAAAGTTTTAAGTTTCCATTCAGAATATTTAGTAAAGTAGATTTTCCTGTTCCGCTTCCGCCCATTACTCCAATCATTTGTCCTGAAATACCTGAAAAGCTTAGCTTTTGAATTCCATTTTTACTATTCGGAAATTGATATTCAATATCTTTTGCAAAGAAGGATATTTTAAGTTTGTCTTCGAAACTCAGATACTTTGCAACAAGCTCGCTGTAATAAATTGGTTCAAAATTTTCTCCTTTTATTGCTGTTCCTTTTTCAAAAATATAGGTGTAATTAGGAAAAATATTTTTTCCTGATAATTCAAGCTTTTCCTGGCCGGAATATCTGAATAAATAGGTATTAGTAGATTCAATGTGTAAAATAAATATTTGTCCTTTTAATCCTGTTTTTCTTAATAAATTGATACCTGTTATAGGAAAATAATCATTATCGTTAATAATTAAAACTTTTTTCTTAACCGGCATTTTATACAATTGATCGTATATAAAGCCTTTAATATTATTATATTCCTGCTCGTCGAATTTAAAGACAAGAGCAATTGTTTCAATTATTTCCGATACAATATCTTCATTATCAAAACCTTCTACAGAAAAAGCCTTCCAATGTTTAACAAACTGCAAAGAATTTATCAGAACTAATAGTTTTTGCTTTTGATGCAGTTCTTTGTTAATGTATTCACAAATTTTTAAAATACCAACTGAGAAAGATGTTCTCAAGTCCTTATCAAATTGTTCCTTTTTTTCAAGTTTTTTTATATAGAAATCAAATAAGGTAAGCTGCTGTTCAACAATTTGTTTACTGAAGTATTGTTTTAAATAAGAATCAACAAAACTACGTGCTAAAAATGAATCTATATCTCTATTAGCATAAGCTATAAGAGCGTATAATTGCATTAAAGATTTTAGTATTGATTCGTTCATTGTATAATAGACTGATAGACTTTTAGAATATTAGACATTTAGACTGTGTGGGTTTGTATAGTTCAAAGTTTAAGGTTTTAAGGTTCAAGGTTGTGTGTGGGTTTTGAGTTTCTGGTTTTGGGTTGCTGGTTGCTGGTTTTGGGTTATGGGTTTTGAGTTTGAACACACCCCTGCTTCCCACTTTGCCATCGCACCCCCTCTCGCCATCACACATGCCTTCACACAGAGGGGATTATTTTCCTTTATAAACCTTATTTTCATTATTTATTTTTCTTTAACTCTTGAGAGGGGTTGGGGTGTGTTGTTCATATTCTTCAATAAATATTTCAATTGTTCGTATTACATTTCTCATATCTTTCATCACTTCTGAATCATTAAATCTTAATGTTGTAATTTCTAATTCTAATAATCTACTTTCCTTTTTTTTATCTTTAATATAAACTTCTTCTAACTGATGTGTATATCCATTGAGTTCAATTCCAAGCATAAGTTCGTGGCAAAAAAAGTCGAGTATATAATTATCAATTGGTTTTTGTCGGTGGAAGTCAAATCCTTTCATTTGTTTGCCTTTTAATTCATTCCACAGCTTAATCTCTGATTTTGTAGAATTATTGCGAAGATTCCTTGCAAGTTCTTTTAGTTTTGGATTATATGGTATTATTTTTCTTCGGCTCATTGTTTTAGGTTTCAAATTTTGGGTTTTGAATAACACACCCCTGCTACCCACTAGCTCTCACACCCCCTCTCGCCAGCACATATGCCTTCACACAGAGGGGATTGGTTTTCTACTTTCACTTTATCATTTTTTATAATTATCATTTTTTTATTCAATCATTCAATCATTTATTCATTAATACATTACCCATTAAATTCTAGGTAGTACCATAATTATTATTTCTATGTTGTGTATTGTAAACCAAAAACAGTAATGTCATCTATTTGGTCATATTTGCCCTGCCAATCTTTTAAAGATTCATTT
>DAOVJU010000300.1 GCA_030632095.1 Chlorobiota bacterium | reverse complement strand
TCATAATTGTATATTTTTAACTATTTAATAAACCCAAATTGCAATTCTTAAATTAGATTTTTACAATATATTTATGTATAATAATTCCTATTACTTTTTTACATATAAACTAGTGCAAAATTATAAAAATCTTTAACATTAATTTAACTAATCAACAATTAAAAATAAACGGTATGTAATTACGAATAAGTGGTAATCAGATTTCAATAAATCGCTTTAATGCAAGCAATTTTCTTCTGGAAATTTGAAACTGAGTATTTGAATTAAAAAGGATAATACTCCTGTTACTAAAATCAATACTTTTAAAATATCTCAGATTTAACAGGATGTTCCGGCTTATTCTAATAAATCCAAATTTTGTTAAATTATTTTTATATTCTTTAAGAAGTTTACAACTTCTTATTTCATCTTTAGAATCAACTAAATGAACCAAAGACAGATAGCCTTTACTTTCTATATATATAATATCCGATACAGAAACTTGTTTTGTTTGTCCATTTTCTCTTAAAACAATTGTTTCATCTTTTTCAGGACTGTAATCCATAACTAAAATGTTTTATGTGTTAGTAAGATTTAAACTTTTTTGGGTTTTTAAACAAATTATATTTCTCATCTGTTTCTTTAAAAACTTACCTCTTTATCCCGATTAATTCATAAACTTAAAAAAAAGAATCCTGAATTAATCTGACGACTAAAAAAAGCTAATATTTTGCTGTGCTTCGCTTCCAAAATTTAAGCTTTACTAAGTCGGGGTTAACCTGCATTATTTTAGTGCTTTACGAAAACGTATGAATAATGCAGGCTATATATATGTTGCCAAAATCCGAAGAACTTTATTAACAATTTAGTTATTAATGGTTGAATTTTAACCATTTGCGGCATTAATAACTTTTCACTTAAAATAAAAAATATATTGGAAACTTTCAGAATTATACCAAATTTACAATATGCTGATTAGATCCAAATAATTGAATAGTTTTGCCAGTAGATTCACAGATTCTTAAATAACAATTTAGATAGTGGAAAAACTAAATCTATTAAAAAAATATTCTGAATCAGTAAAGTTACAGGAATTAGATGATTTCATAAAAAGCAGTGAAATTAATAAAATCTCCCTAAAAGGCCTTATTGGCTCTGCCAGTGGGTTTTATGTAGCTAACACTTTCAAGAAAAATAATAAACCCTACCTTATAGTTTTGAATGATAAAGAAGAAGCTGCTTATTATTTAAATGATTTAGTTGATCTTATTGAAGATAAAAAAGTGCTTTTTTTCCCATCTTCTTATAAAAGGTCAGTTCAGTTTGATAATATTGAAAATTCAAACATTCTTCAGAGAACTGAAGCCTTAAAAGAACTATTAGTAGAAAGAACCATCAATATAATTGTTACTTATCCTGAAGCAATAATTGAAAAAACAATCACTGCAAATGACTTGAAGGACAATACACTAGAAATTGTTAAAGGTGAAGCTATCTCAATTGATTTTATTATTGAAGTCTTCAATGAATATAATTTTGAGCGTACTGATTTTGTATACGAACCAGGCCAGTATTCTGTACGTGGAAGTATAGTTGATGTATTTTCTTTTACTCATGAAAAGCCATATAGAATAGATTTTTTTGGTGACGATGTAGAATCAATCAGATCTTTTAATGTTGAAAACCAACTTTCTGATAAACAATTTGAAGAAATTTCAATTGTTCCAAACATTAAAAAAAACATTGATAAAAATAGATTGGGCTCATTGTTTGAAAACATAAAAGAGAATTCCGTTATTTGGATAAATGACCTGGAATTTGTTTATAATCAGTTAAATCAAATCTTTGAAAACACAATAAAAGGTAATAATGCAAAAGAAGCTAGTATAATTGATGGAAATGCATTTTTTCAAAGTATCAATAAGTTTAAAATAATTGAATTCGGAACTCATTTTTATAACAAACATGAAAATGCAATTGAATTTAACCAGTCATACCAGCCTCATTTTAACAAAAGCTTCGAATTGTTAACTGACAATCTTTTTGATAATCAACTTAAAGGATATAAAAACTACATAGTCTCAGAAAATCCAAAACAATTTGAAAGGCTTAAGGAAATATTTAATGATTTAAATCCTGAAATTTCTTTTATTCCAGTTATAGCTAACCTGCATGTTGGATTTGTTGATCATGATCTTATGATTTGCTGTTATACCGATCACCAGATATTTGAACGATACCATAGGTTTAAACTAAAAGAATCAAAAAGCATAAAAGCTTCTTTGGCACTTAAAGAAATTAACAGTTTAAACCCGGGCGATTATATCGTTCATATTGACCATGGAATAGGAATTTTTCAAGGTTTAGAAACCATTGAAAATAATGGAAAAAAACAGGAAGCTATCCGACTGGTTTACAAAGACCAGGATATACTTTATGTAAATATTCATTCATTACACAAAATTTCTAAATATAAAGGGAAAGATGGTAAATCACCAAAAATATACAAATTAGGAACCGGAGCCTGGCTTAAGTTAAAACAAACAACAAAAAGCAAAGTAAAAGACATTGCAAAAGAACTAATTTCACTTTATGCAAAAAGAAAGTCTCAACAAGGATTTACTTTTTCGCCTGATTCTTATTTAAACCAGGAACTTGAAGCTTCTTTTTTATACGAAGATACGCCGGATCAATTAAAAGCATCTCAGGCCGTGAAAAAAAACATGGAGTCAGAAATTCCGATGGATCATTTAGTATGCGGAGATGTAGGTTTTGGGAAAACTGAAATAGCTATTAGAGCAGCTTTTAAAGCAGTAGCTGATAATAAGCAAGTTGCAGTTTTAGTCCCAACAACAATTTTAGCTTTACAACATTTCCATACTTTTTCAAAAAGATTAAAAGATTTCCCGGTAAGTGTTGATTATATAAGCAGATTGAAAAGAACAAAAGAACAAAAAGAATCAATAAAAAATCTTGCTGAAGGAAAAACAGATATTATTATTGGGACACACAGATTAATTGGGAAAGATATTCAGTTCAAAAATCTGGGCTTGTTAATTATTGATGAAGAACAAAAGTTTGGAGTTGCTGTTAAGGAAAAACTCAAACAATTGAAGTTAAACGTTGATACACTTACTTTAACTGCAACACCAATACCAAGAACTTTACAATTTTCTCTGATGGGAGTTCGTGACCTGTCAATTATAAACACCCCTCCTCCTAATCGTCAGCCAATAATCACTGAATTACACAGGTTTAATGAAGAAATAATACGCAATGCAATCATGTATGAAGTGTCACGTAATGGCCAGGTTTTTTTTATTAACAACAGAATCCAAAATATCGATGAAGTTGTAGCCCAGGTAAAACGTTTATGTCCGAAAGTAAATGTCATATCAGTTCATGGACAAATAGAAGGTAAAATGCTTGAAAAAATTATGATGAATTTCATTAATGGCGATTATGATGTTTTAGTGGCTACAACCATTATAGAATCAGGATTAGACATACCAAATGCAAATACAATAATAATAAATGATGCACAAAACTTTGGTTTGAGTGATTTACATCAATTAAGAGGAAGGGTTGGCAGGTCAAATAAAAGAGCCTTTTGCTATTTATTTACACCGCCATTACATTTTTTAACAGATGATGCACGAAGAAGGCTTATAGCAATTGAAAATTATTCAGAATTGGGAAGTGGCTTTAATATTGCCTTGCAAGATTTGGATATTCGTGGTGCAGGAAACTTATTAGGTGGTGAACAAAGTGGTTTTATTGCTGATATAGGATTTGATACATATTATAAAATTCTAAGCGAAGCATTACAGGAATTGAAAGAAAAAGAATTTAAAGACTTATATCAAGAAGAAGTACCAGGTTTAATTGATGATCAAGTATTTGTTAATGATTGTCAGATTGATACTGATTTTGAAATTTCTTTCACTAATGTTTACATCCAAAACATTAGTGAAAGAATCAAATTATATCGTGAATTAGATAACCTGGAAAACGAAGATCAGTTACAAATATTCGAAAGTCAGACTGAAGACCGTTTTGGAAAAATGCCTGAAGAAAGTCATGATTTATTTGATATTGTCCGTTTAAGATGGAAAGCAAAGAAGTTGGGAATTGAAAAGATAATCATACGAAATTATCAAATGGTTTGTTATTTTATAAAGGACCAAAATTCAAAATTCTATCAATCAGAAGTATTTGTAAGCATAATAAATTTTACACAAAAACAGGGGAAAAAAGCGAAAATTCAGGAACAAAAGAATAAATTATCAATAACTTTTTTCAATGTTAATAAAGTGTCAGATTGCCTAAGTATACTAACATCAATGAATTAAAATAAGTCATTAAACATTGCAAATAATTATATATTTAGCACAATTTGATATTCTCTTAACATGAGTAGAAAAAATAATATAAACTTTTTAGTATTTTTGCAGTTAAATAATTCGAAGTTTAATTAAATAAAGGAACTCAAACAGGAATATGAATGAAAATGCAAGCCATAAATCGATTTTAGATTGGCTTCAATTCGATTTGGTTAACTTTTTTTTACATGAATACGAAGAAGTTAACACTGAAGAGATACAGGGTTTATATTGCATTGACTTTGAAAAAAAACTTTTTAACATAGAATTCAACATTTTTGACACCATACGGCTTCGTGTTTTTTCAAAAGTAAAGGATATTGAATCAAGTGATCATATTAATGCTACATTTTATATTAATGAAACCAATTGGAATGTAAGCAAACTAGACTATTTAGTAAATATTCTTTTTGAACTTTATGGTCCGGATCAAAATGGAAAAGAACAACTAAACAGTGAAGATATAACTGATTTAAAATTGAATATATTTAACAGGACATGGACCCTCGGAACTGATGAAAATGTTCATTCTATTCAGATTACTAAAAAAGAAAAAGAGGGTTTAGAATTACATATTATCTTCTTAAAAAACTTTCTCAGGTGCCTGGGAAAACTTTAAAATCCTTTATTCAAACCTCACTTTAGTAGTTTCATTAATCCAGCATTCAACTTTGTAGTTACTTCCCTCAATAACATTGTAAAAGAAAGCTTCCTCCTTATTTGGAAAGTATTTCGAAAAAGTATGTATTAAATCATTGGCTTCTGTTTTAACTACTGAAGCTGTATCAACACTTCTGGCTTTAAT
>DAOVJU010000448.1 GCA_030632095.1 Chlorobiota bacterium | reverse complement strand
TGAAAGATAAACTAAAAACTCACTTCAAGATAGCTGCTTAAATTAAATTGCCGAAATCATTCGTTAAACTTTCAGGACGGGATACTAGTAACCTGAGTTCGATATAAAATTAGAGAATTTAGCGCCGTAAAAACCCATGTTATCAAGCGAAATCCTATCTATATCAACGTTTGCAGATATCTATCGGGTTTAACATTGTTCGCAACTTGTCATAACATTTACAAATAAACATCGAACATCCAACATCCAACATCCAACTTTGAATGAAAAAACGAATGTCGAACCTTGAGACTATTTCTTTTTCTTTTCAACCTTAATTATTCGCACAGAATATCTGAGCAGCCTTTCTTCAAGGTCATACGTTTGCTTCTTCATTTTTACCATTTGATGTTCGATGTTCGATGTTCACATTTCAAAAATAATGGATATAATCTCTAATTGCCAGAAAACATATCAAAACTTTCGGGACGGGGTACTAGGTTCTTTAAACGACCGGTCTTGCCATGTATCTTTTACATTGATACTTATATGTACTTTAGGGTCTTGTTCTTTGGAATTTATACGTAATGACTCAATGGCAACAGTTTTTGATAAATAATCTGATAATTCACCATATGAAATATATGCCCGGGTTTCCATTAATTTTTTAAGTAAGAAATAAGTAAAAATACCGTGTTTTTTTTCATGGTATGGCAATGAAGATTGTGTTCCGCTGCTTGAAAGAAATACCACCATATTACCATTTAATAATTCAAATTTAGGTTCCACAGAGAAAGCACGTGCAGAAAGGAGCCCTGATTCGCGCCCACCTCCCGTAAAACAAGCATCAATAAATAATGTAATCATTTCTGCCCCTGTTTCACTAAATCTTTTATAAATATCTGATAGCTTAATTGCAGAATGCAGATTTGTTGCTGAAACATCAACAGGGATCAAATATGGTAAATGTGTGTTTTCATCAGGTAAACCATGCCCTGCATAGTAAAATACCAACTCCGCCCTATCTCCCGATTTTTCTATTATTTTACTAATTCTTTCCACTTCATGTTTCATTTCTGCATAAGTAGCATTTATCAACAAAAAAACATTTTCCTTGGGGATTCCCAGTGTGTTTATAGCATATTTTCTGAATATAGTGGCGTCATTTTTAGCATAAATTACGTTTGATTCGCTTTTCAGTGCGGGTTGATGTTTGGTATAGTCTTCATTACCAATAACCAATGCAAACCTGTTTGGATATCTAATGGAATCGTATGGAATACCGGTATCAACATCGGCAACTAAAAACTTTGTGCTTTCAATAAGGTTTTTATCTTCTTCCGGAGATGTTCTGCTTGCAACAACCTGGTTCAGATCTAAGAACACACTTTTAATTTCAGAATACATTTTGTATTTATCATGAAAATGAAATTTTATAGGAATAATGTCATACGGGTAATTCTTTTTTGTAGTAAATACCACTTCTTTTATCATTGATTCATAGCTTCCTAATGAGCTGATTATAAATTTATTATCTTCTAAAAGAACGCATCCCTGATTATCAAAATAAATATCAACTTCAAGGTTCTTAATATCCTTTGGGCTGGTATTTTCGATAAACAATCTAAGATATACCGGATAACTTAATTGTACTTTTCCACCTTTATCAGTGGAAAACATAGCCTCTTTAATCGTAATTCCAGGTTGTATATAATCGTTTGTGCCAATTTTTATATTAACCGGATTTGGAATGTAACCAAAGCGTTCATTCACTTCTATTCTGAAATGGGCAATGCCGGTGTTTAAATATGACTTTCCTTTTAAAGGGATAATTATTTCACGTGTAATCTCTGTATAAATATTACCAATAAACAATTCCTTTTTATATTCAATACCCTCTATTTCACGGCTTAATAATTCTACACCTAAATAAACATCCCGGGCAGTACCATCTCCTTTATTAAGAAGCTGTATTTCAATATTTGCCGATTCGTCTTGTTCAAGTACCCCGTTTGAGTTTTCGTCTATAAAACTATAATCAATTATTTCAAGTTTAGGCTTTAGGTAAGAACTTTCTTCAATTTTCTTAGTTCGATACGATATTTTTTTAGTTGAACTCTTACCAACAATTATTGTTCTATAATACTGAGAATTAGCAGAAATTGAAATGCTACAGAGAATTAATAAAAATGCTATGTATTTTGAAAGTTTCATTTCAAATTCATTTTTAAAGATAGCATTGGAGCCAAATTATTGTTAATATTTCGTGTTTCAAAGTCAAACTTTATTTTTTTGGAAATATTTGGTGTAAATAAAATTTCCGTATAATCCCATAACCAAATTAATCCGGCAGCTCCCAGTGTTACAAAAGTAGATATTCTATATATATCTGCTTCTGTTGATAATCTTTGTCTGTCATCAGGATCTGCCACATGATATGACCCATGATTTTTTCTTTTATACGATTCATATAAGAAGCCGGAGGAAACTAAAAAACCATACCCGAAAACACCTTTTACATAATTTGACTTATTAAAAGTAGTTTGTGCACTACCCCAACCCGGCCAAAGAGTTGATTTCCATATTGCATCAATCCGGTTAACCCTGTTAATATCTTTATGGTTTTTATGATATGCAGTGACTATAACAAAAATATTATCCTCAAAATTTATAAAGTCTTCAGCAATATGCCAGGTTATTTGTTTTTTTCTTCCTCGTTTAACGTCAACAAAGTCACCTTCAATGGATTGTGCATCAATTTTGTGATTAGCCGAACTATATATTTCAACATCAATGTCGAAGGTATCGTTAGGTTTCGCATAAAGCAAATCGTATGTTATAATGACCTTATTATTTACTAATTCAAAATTGACATTTTTAACTTCTGCCAATGTTCCATATTGGGCATTTGATAATAAAAAAAGCATTACAAAACATTGCAATAATATTGCTTTTTTCAGGAGTGTAGCCATTGATATTGACAGATTCAATAACATGATAAAATTTGGTGCTTTAAAGTTATTTCAAAATTGGACATTTAACCAGTAATATTCTGAATTATTTGTTGCTATAAATGTTGTGTGTCCAGTTGATTTTACTTTTCCTGACATTGTTTATTCTTATAGTTAATTGTTTAGCTTGTCTTTTGATACGCATATTCATAAATTATAATTTGATCATTGCCAATTAATCTTATTTTCATCCATCCATAATAAAAATAAGAATTATATTTAAATTTAAATCCTACATAACCGGATTTATTTATCCATGAATAATAATGATCTGTTCCTTCAAAGTCATACTCAAATAAATTACCAATATCCTTCCATTTATTAACAGAATTGAGTGTGTCCATTGGATTCAATAGTTTTAATAATCTGGAATCGTTTTCATCAATAGCTAATAATATGTTATCATGTAATGAATTTATATATGAATGTCCATATGCAAGTGATTCCCATTCATATTCAATTATAGTAGAAGAAATATATAAATTTAAATCCAGAATAGAATCTTGATCAATATCAATAACTTTAGAATATTCTACAACAATTGTATCAGATTCGAGAAAATGATATTCAACATCAGTTCTGTCATAATCTCCTATTAGGAATATTTGATTAACATCATTATTATCCTTACTACAAGAAATTAATATTTGCATTGCAATAATAAAGTAAAATAAATAATTAATTCTTTTCATATTATAAATT
>DAOVJU010000265.1 GCA_030632095.1 Chlorobiota bacterium | reverse complement strand
TACGATCAATAAAATGTACTGTTATAGTTTTGTTATAAATCAATTTGTCAAAATTAAAAATATGTACCTCTATACTTTTTATTTTAGTTTTGTTGTTAACCGTTGGGCGTAAACCAATATTCAGCATCCCTTTAAATATCTTTTTGTCATATTCAATGGTTACAGCATAAACACCATCTTTGGGAATTAATTTAAATTTATTATCAGGCTCTATATTAGCAGTAGGAAAACCCAGCAATCTTCCTACTTTACTTCCTTTAACAACTTTCCCTGATAAAAAATAATTATACCCCAGGTATTTATTCGCCTTTTGAAGGTCCCCGTTAAGAAGTGAATTTCTAATTATTGTTGAACTAATATCCACGTCTTTAATATAATAAGGTTCTAATCGTTCAATTGAAAATTTATTTTCTTCTGCATATTTAACAATATCTTTATATGTTCCTTCACGATTGTGCCCAAAATGATGATTATATCCAACAACCAATTTAGATATTCTAAGTTTCTTTACCAGGATTTCAGTAATGAATTCACAAGACGATAATTTTGAGAAATCCAAAGTAAAAGGATAAATAATTAAATGGTCAATTCCGGTTTTTTTAAAAAGTAAAATCTTTTCATTAATTGAATTTAAAATCTTGAGATTATGATCATCTGGCTGAAAAACCATTCTTGGATGCGGCCAAAACGTAAATACAACCGAATCATTATTGTTTTCCTTTGCAATTTCTTTTATCCTCTTTACAACACTTATATGACCCTCATGAACTCCATCAAAAACTCCGACAGTTAGAATAGAATTCTTTGTTGTAAATTCAGATATGTCTTGATATACTCTCAAATCAATTCCATTTCAGGGTTACAAAAATAGAAATAAAAAGGCAGATAGAAATTTTACAAAATAAAAAAACATTAAAAAGAAAACGCGTTATTATGATGAAAAAAAACCAAATATGTTTCGGATGTGCTTATATATACGAAAAACATTACTTTTGCAGCTAATTGGTTTTAAATGTAGTTCAAAACCTATATGAATAAAAATAACTTAACTGAAATAAAATGAACGTTATAACAAAAAACACATTTTTACTTGCATTATTTACAATTGCAATTTTTATATTAAACTCGTGTACTACCGATGGTTATAGAATAGAAGGGCAACTTGAAAATTCATCTGGCAAAACCTTTTATTTAAAGGAATTAACAGTTAGGGATATATTACCTGTAGATTCAGTAATTATTGCAGAAGATGGAAAATTCAAATTTAAAGGTGATTTGGAGCATCCTAGATTTTTTGTTCTTCAACTTTCACAAAAAAGTATGATTACCCTGCTTGTTGAGCCACAAGAAAAAATAAAGCTTAATGCTGATGCTAATAATTTGTCTGATAGTTATATGGTCACCGGTTCAAAAGGTTCGCTTTTAATTAAAGACTTAAATGACAAATTAAACTCTAACATAAAAAAAATAGATTCATTGGGTAAGGTATTTCGTAAAAACAGAAAAAATGAAAACCAAAATGAATTAAAATTAAGACTTGATAGCGTTTACAAAAAAATTATTGAAGACCAGTACAACTATCTGATAGGATTTATTGAGGAAAACTACACTTCATTAGCATGCATACCAGCATTGTTTCAGCAAACTTCACCAAGAAATTATATTTTGGATATATATAAAGATCTCAAATACTTTAAAATGGTTGATACTGCCTTAATAGCCCGATATCCAGAGCTCGAACAAGTTAAGGCTATAGATGCATATGTGAAAGATAACGAGCAGAAAATAAAAGAAAAAGAATTGAATGAAAAAGTCCTTGGTATAGGTGCAATTGCCCCTGATATTTCATTACCAACACCACAGGGAGATACATTATCATTATCATCATTAAGGGGAAAATATGTATTACTTGATTTTTGGGCTTCGTGGTGTAAACCTTGCAGGGCTGAAAACCCTAATCTTGTGAAAAATTATACAAAATATAATAAAAAAGGATTTGAAATTTTCCAGGTTTCACTTGACAGGACAAAAAATGCATGGGTTCAGGCCATTGAAGATGATAATTTAAACTGGTCGCATGTTAGCGATTTACAATATTGGAATTCAGGCCCGGCCAGGTTATATAATATACGCGGTATTCCGGCAAGTTTTTTATTGGACAAAGAAGGTAAAATCATAGCAAAGAATTTAAGAGGAAATGCTTTGGGGGCCAGGTTATTAGAAATATTTGCAAAAGAAGAGCATAAAAACTAAGGCTTTTGGTTTAAACCATCATGATGAAAATAAATATCTTTTTTATTTTAATAATTGCCATTTCACCAATAATCAGTATTGCTCAAAACTATTTTCAGCAGGAAGTAAATTATGAAATTCATGTTACACTTAATGATCAGAAACATGAATTGCATGGAAATATTTCGGTTGAATACACAAATAATTCACCTGATAATCTTGAATATATTTATTTTCATTTATGGCCAAACGCCTATAAAAATAGTAATACTGCTTTTGCCAAACAAAATATTGAAATTGAGGAGCTGTCTTTTCATTTTTCTGATTATAGCGAACGTGGGTTTATCGATTCCCTTAATTTTTCGGCAAATGGTAATCAATTAAAATGGGAATTTGATATTGATCATATTGATATTTGTAAGGTATATTTTGAGAAACCTGTTATAACAAAAGAAACTGTTACCATTGAAACCCCTTTTCATGTAAAACTGCCAAATGTTGAATTTTCAAGACTGGGGCATTATGATCAAACATATAATATTACACAATGGTATCCAAAACCAGCAGTATATGACAAATATGGCTGGCACCCAATGCCGTATCTCGAACAAGGAGAATTCTATTCTGAATTTGGTTCTTTTGATGTATACATAACCCTTCCCGAAAACTATGTGGTTGCAGCAACAGGAAACTTAAATAATAAGGAAGAAATTGAATGGCTCAAACAAAAAGTAGAGGAAACGAAAATTGCAGTAAAAGAAAATTCATTTTCCAATCAAATCCCGGTATCGTCAAAGAATTTCAAAACCCTTCATTTTTCCGAAAAAAATATTCATGATTTTGCATGGTGTGCAGGAAAACAATACTATGTATTGAGTGAAATTATATTAGCTGGTTTTGGAACAATTGATACCTGGATATATTTCACACACAAAGAAGCAGATATTTGGCAAGATGCACTTGAATATATTCATGATGCACTTTACTATTATTCGTTATGGATAGGCGAATATCCTTATAGTAATTGTAGTGCAATATATAGCGAATTCGGGGCAGGTGGTATGGAATATCCAACAATAACTATAATAAGTCCATTAGGTAATGCAGAATTACTTGAGCTTGTTATTATGCATGAAGTTGGACATAATTGGTTTTACGGAACACTGGGCACTAATGAGAGAAAATTCCCTTTCCTGGATGAAGGTTTAAACTCTGCATATGAGCAAAGATATATTGAAACCAAGTATCCTGATTTTAAAATATATTCAATCTTTCTTAATGAAAAATTAGCAAATTTTTTCGGTATAAGGGAACTCAATTATTCCGATATTAACTATTATGGTTATTTAACAACTGCGAGAAAAAACACCGATCAACCAATAAATATATCATCAGAAGAGTACACAATGATAAACTATATTACCACTGTTTATCAAAAATCTGCCATTACGTTTAATTATCTTAGGGCATACCTTGGGGATTCACTTTTTGATGCAGCAATGCAGGATTTTTATCGAACATGGAAGTTTAAACATCCTTATCCTGAAGATTTTGAAACCTCGTTTTGCAAACATACAGATAAAGATCTTTCCTGGTTTTTTAAAGATATGATAAGCACCTCAAAAAAAATTGATTACAAAATTTGTAATATAAAATCAGACAGTTGCCTGCTTAAAAACTCCGGGGAAATAAATAGTCCGTTAAACATAAGTGGAATCAAAAACAATAAACAGGTTTTTAATTTTTGGATTGATGGTTTCAATGAAAAAAAATGGATTGGCCTGCCTTCAACAGATGTAGATAAATTAATAATTGATCCAGAAAAAGTAGTTCCTGAAATACGCAGAAATAATAATTCATATAAGTTGAAGGGAGTCTTAAAAAAAACAGAACCATTTAAATTACAACTGGCCGGGCTTATTGAAAATCCACATAATACACAATTAAATTATTTCCCAGTGTTGGGATTCAATTATTCTGATAAACTTATGCCGGGATTATTATTGTATAATAACTTATGGCCTCAAAAGGATTTTGAATTTCAAATATTGCCTTTGTATAGCATAGGAGCGAATAAATTAGTTGGTAGCGGTAATATTCAGTATAATTTTTATCCGTTTACAAATATTTTCGAAAGTGCTGAAATAAGTTTGTCAGGAATGCGATATAGCAGTAAAAGCTTATCAAGAAACTATTTTTACAAATTAAGCCTTGAAGCACATTTTATTGTAAATCAAAAAACAAAACGAAGCCCATATCAGAATTCCTTCACTATATATGCATCCAGCATTTCATCTGATCTGCTTTATAATTTGAGATACAATTTATTCTATGATCAAAAAGTAAGGTCTATTAGTGTGAATACTAATTTCCAAGCCAACAAAAATTTTGTAAAAACATGGATTGAAGCCAAATCAATATTCTTCTATAACCTTAACAAAAGTATTGAACTAAGAATATTCGCCGGCAAATTTTTATACCAGGCCAATCACAGTTATGGAAATTATAATTTCAGGTTAAGTGGTTTTACCGGAGAAAACGATTATTTATATAATAATTATTTTATTGGAAGAGAAGAAAATATAACTGTAAGTGAGGATAGCAAAATCTTGTCAAGACAATTTACTGAAGCCGATGGTGGTTTTGCAATTTTTAGTTTATCTCAATCTAACGAATGGATGGCAAGTATTAATGCTTTGTTTGAACTCCCTGTGCTTCCACTTCATTTCTATTTCAGCCTTGCTACTTTTGATGAAATTTTAGTTTATTCAAACAATACAGTTTCATGTTTTTATGAAAGCGGTTTCAGGTTGTCAATCATGGATAATATGGTAAATATTTATTTTCCGTTTAAATATTCATCAACATTTGATGAAAAAGCTAAAATATATGGTGTTTTCAATAACTACTTTCATAAAATACGATTTTCTTTAAATATTGAAAAACTTAACCCTTTCAAACTCGCTAAAGACTTTGTATATTACTGAACATAATAAATTAACTAATCAACTAATAAACTTATATTTGTCATTTTCAACGAAGAAGAGTGAATAAAAAGATTATTAAATTGGAAAACAAAAGAAAAATATATTTTGCTTCTGATACTCATCTGGGATTACCTAGTTATGAAAAAAGCCGAAACCGCGAGAAATTATTTGTAAAATGGTTAGATGAAATATCTAAAGATGCTAATGAGATTTATTTATTAGGAGATATTTTTGATTTCTGGTTTGAGTATAAAAGAGTTGTTCCAAGAGGTTTCACCAGGCTTTTGGGTAAAATTGCCGGAATAACTGATTCAGGAATTCCCGTGCATTTTTTTACCGGAAATCATGACCTTTGGGTTTTTGATTATTTACC
>DAOVJU010000216.1 GCA_030632095.1 Chlorobiota bacterium | reverse complement strand
TGAAGTTCCGCTTGTTGATCCTTGCAGGATACTGATTTGAAAACTTACTGCTTGCTCACTAATGATATCTCCATCTATATCCCTGACAACTGCCTGGTATTTAAAAGCATCAGGCGATTGAGCAAAAGTTGCTATTGCAAATAATGTAAAAAGGAAAGTAAATAATACATTTTTCATGATTAATTGTTTTTTTTAGGTTAATGATATAACAAATAAGCTTACTGGGCATAAATTCAGAGTTCAGTATATTTGATAGTTTTCAATTTTAAATCGTAAATAGCTATTCATAAAGTGAGAATATTGTTAAATGGCTACATTGTTAAATTGTTCTAATACAACAATGTAACAATTTAACAATAGAACAATAAAACTGTAAATTAAAAGCATATTTGCAAATGGTTTTTTTGAACATGCCATTTTACTGAGTTTAGAAATTTTAATCGATCTTTTGAAATAGATATGATTTTGGATTTTCGTTTTTATCTGACTTCAAATGCAACAAATATATCCCTGATTCAAGATCATTTATTTCGATTACTATTTTCTTAGAGGGCTTATCAATTTTTTGAAGGATTTTTTTTGAACCGATCAAATCAAATATTTCCAACATATACCAACTGTATTCTTTAGAATTAAAATTTACGAAGATCTTATCTGTAGCAGGATTTGGATAAATAGTTATCTGACTTTCTTCAATTGTATTTTCCTTTATTCCGGTTGTGGTTAATTTTGTTTGCTGAAATCCTTGCGTTAAGATATTATTTGTCTGTGCAAATGTTTCAATGGCAATCTCACCCAGCGACCATGAAATTGAATAAGATTCGTTTGAAAAAAAATCACCGCTTGTTGAAAGTAAGCTGGGTTGGATTTCTTGTGCTTTTCCTTGAAAAACTCCAAGAATTAAAAATAAATAAATTAGTTTTTTCATGAATAAATTTATTAGGAAATATAATAAGTCGTTTAAAAAACATGTTATTTCAACTTTAGCTTATTGATCACTAAAACGTATCTAAGTTATTAAATACGAAACACAATTGCAATTAATAATTTTATATCGAACTCAGGTTAATAGTGTTTCCCTTGCCAGGTGTCTCGTTCTTTTAGCCTTTTTTCAATTTTATCAACAATTTCGAAGTTTTTTAATCCCCAGCGAGGAGTAACAAGTTGGTTCAGGGGCGATTCACTTATAAATCTTTCTATTATTATTTGTGGATTTAATACTTCGAGAAAATCAACAATTAGTTCAACATATTCATCAGCAGATAGAATATTAAAGCTTTCAGGACTTTTAATAAACTCCCTATACATAACAGTGTTTCTGTTGATCTGCAACTGATGTAATTTTAATGTTTGTATAGGTAATCCTGATAGTTCAACAGCATGATTAATAATATCTTTCCTTGATTCACCGGGTAAACCCAAAATCATATGTGCCCCTGTTTGAATTTTTCTTTGATGCGTCATTTTAATAGCATTAATTGCTTCCCGGTAGGTATGACAACGGTTTATTTTTTTAAGTGTTTTATCCAAAGTTGATTCAATACCGTACTCAATGGCTACATAATATTTTTCTGAAAGATCCTTTATATAATTTAATATTTCCTCGTTTACAGCATCAGGTCTTGTAGATATAACAATGCCAATAATTTTAGGATGTGACAATGCTCCTTCATAAAGCTTTTTTAAGATAGATAAAGAAGCATACGTGTTTGTAAACGACTGAAAATAAGCTAAGTATTTTTGAGTATGGTATTTCTCTTTGAAAAAGGCTATTCCCTTGTCTATTTGATCTTTAATTGTTATTTGCGGTGTTATATATCCCGGCCGGAAATTTGTATTATTACAGTACGTGCATCCACCGGCTCCCTTTGTATTATCTCTGTTAGGACATGTAAATCCGGCATCAATTGAAATTTTCTGAACCCTTTCTGAAAAAAAAGTTCTTATATAATCAGAATAACTGTTAAACCGTCTTTTTGTTTTCCAGGAATACTCCATTAACATCTTTATTTAACAGGAAAATATAGATTTACCTGTGGCTTATGTTGCACACCCGAACAATATTGTAAAAACTCAAATTATTGCCATGTGCAGTGCAAAAATCTTATGAAAATTACAAATCCCCGTTGCAAATTCCTGCAAGACGGGGATTTTTGTTGTGAATTTTGATAATTATTAAAATTTTTCGTCTTCAATTGTCATGTATTCAAAAGGAACTTCAATAATATCGGCATAATCATAACCAGTTTCTTTCATATCTTCATCGTGTGCTTCGGTATGCCATCTTATTAACACATCATTGCCATCTTCATATAATTCTTTCAGAAGCAAAAGAATATCAAGCAAAAGCTTAGATGATGAAGTATTAAAATACTTTAACCCGAAATTGAATACTGTTTTTCTATTTGGGGTTTTTGCATATTCTTCAAGCCATTCGATTATAGGAACATATAATCCATCAGCATCCTCAGGTATTGAGGCACCCATTATTTCCATTAAACCGCTTTCTTTGTCTAAAGTTATATTAGGAGTTGCAGATGTTCGTTTTAATTGTATTGCTTTCATAGGAGATTCTTTATTATCAGAATACTCATTAACCAACTTATTTTTCTTATTAATATTTTCCTTAATACTAACGAAAAAACTCAATAATAAATCTGAGAACTGTGTTGGCTTCTTAAACAAATATAGGGAATGTAATTGAGACATCAAATAAATCTTTAGGTTAAACAAGGGTTTATTAACAATGTTTAATATACATGACAACAATTACACCAAAAGAGTTGCTTTATTTCTTTTATTTTTTGACAGGAAAGTGTTTTTTGACTATGGATTTATATATCTGAAACATTAAAATACCAAGAATAATACCAAGTAGTGCACCGCATAAAATGTCACCCGGATAATGCACACCAAGATAGATTCTACTGTATGAAACTATAGTAGCCCAGGTTAGCATAAATCCTGAGAAATACTTGTTTTTAAAAAGAAGGGTTAAAAACATTGCAAAACCAAAACTATTTGCAGCATGTGATGAAATGAATCCAAATCTTCCCCCTTTATAATTATTTACAAGATAAACTAAACCTTCTAGTTGTGGATTATGGCTCGGACGCAACCTCTCAAAAACATTTTTAAATAAATGGACAGAAGTTTGATCGGTTAATATTAAAAGAAAGATAATTGAAAGAATAGCAATTAATCCGCGCTTTTTGAATCTAACCAGTATAAGAATAATTATAGCAATGTATAATGGTATCCACTCTTTTTTACCACTGATAAAGAACATAACACCATCCAAGAAATCAGAGTGTATGCTGTTTAAAAAAAGAAAAAGTTTCGTATCAATTTGATTTAAATATTCCAACATTTTGTAATTCTACGAATTTATTTTTTGCCAGATAAGATCTTTAAGTTCAGCTAATCCGGTTTTAGCAACAGACGAAATAAACATAGCTGGAATTTCTGGCAAATCTTTTTTTGTTTCATTTATTAATTCATCATCCAGCATATCTGATTTTGATATTGCCAGTATTCTTTTCTTATCGAGCAATTCAGGATTATAAGAACGTAATTCATTAAGAAGTATTTCATATTGCTTTTTAATATTCATTGTATCTGCAGGTACGAGGAACAAAAGTATTGAGTTTCGTTCAATATGACGCAGAAAACGAATTCCTAATCCTTTTCCTTCGTGGGCTCCTTCAATTATACCGGGAATATCTGCCATAACAAATGATTTATTATCCCGGTATTTTACAATTCCTAAGTTTGGAACAAGAGTTGTGAATTCGTAATCTGCAATTTTAGGTTTTGCCGCAGATACAACTGACAATAAAGTAGATTTTCCAGCATTTGGGAAACCAACTAATCCAACATCTGCCAATATTTTCAGTTCCAATATTATCCAACCTTCTGCTCCGGGTTCACCTGGCTGGGCAAATCTTGGTGTTTGATTTGTAGATGATTTAAAATGTGTATTGCCAAGGCCACCTTGTCCTCCATAAACTAAAATCTTTGTTTCATCATGCCCGGTAATTTCAAAAAGGATTTTTCCGTTTTCTGCATTTTTTGCAACAGTTCCCAATGGAACTTCCAAAATTATATCTTCACCATCAGCACCGGTTTTCAACGCCTTGGAACCATTTTCCCCATTACTGGCTTTTACATGTTTCCTGTATTTTAAATGCAGTAAAGTCCAGAGCTGTTTGTTCCCTTTAAGAATGATATGTCCCCCCCGGCCACCATTACCGCCATCAGGGCCACCCTTTCGGGTAAGTTTATCGCGGTGTAAATGTGCAGAACCGGAACCACCATTACCCGAACGGCAAAAAATTTTTACATAATCAACAAAATTGGATTGTCCCATATTTTATACTTACCTGATCTTTGTAAATGAGATAAAAAATTGGTGTAACCGTTTAACAATTTAACCATAACTTACAGCAGGCAGGTATTCAGCTATTTATGCAGCTCATATTAAACTGTGAACGCTTACAAATTGGTTTAATAAAAAGTATCCACTTTCTGACAAAGCCGTTTAAAAATTTCGTCAATGGTCCCCATGCCATTTATTGATGAAAATTTACCTTGTTCAGAATAATAATCAATAAGTAGTTTTGTTTCGTTATGATATACTATTACCCTATTCTCAATGATGCTAATATCCTGATCATCAGCACGCCCTGAATTCTTCCCCCTGTTTAATAAACGTTTTACAAGTTCAGCATGTTCTACGTCTAAAGCAAGCATCGCTGTAATTGAATTACCTGATTCATCAAGTAATACATCAAGTGCTTTAGCTTGTTCTTTTGTTCGTGGAAAACCATCAAAAATAAACCCATTTGCTTCTGAATTATCGTTTAATTTTTTACGAATCATTCCAATTACAACTTCGTCGGGCACTAATTCGCCTTTATCCATGAATTTTCTTGCTTCTTCACCAAGTTTGGTTTTTGCAGCCAATTCAGCACGCAATATATCACCCGTTGAAAGATGAACCAATTTATACTTTTCAATTAATTTATATGCTTGTGTTCCTTTGCCAGCCCCCGGAGGGCCGAATAATACAATGTTTAACATGTGGATGAAATTATAATATTACTTTTTAAAAACTTATCTTTTTTAGTAAAATTTTCAAAATTCCAAATAACAATAATCAAATAACAAATAATATCCAAATTTCTCAAATCCAAAATTCCAAACATGCTCCTATGTTGATTTTTCAAGAATTGATTCATTGGCTTCTATATAATTGGCTCAAACTGAACCAGATAAAGCTAATTAACTCATTAATTCATTTTCAAATTAACCTATAACAGTATAAATATTTTCCAGGTTTCGTCCAAATCCATCGTAATCCAAACCATAACCAATAATAAAATCATTTGGTATTTCCATCCCGACATAATCTATTGGAATATCCTTCTTGTATGCTTCTGGTTTAAATAATAAAGTTGCTATTTTAATCTCATCAGGCTCATAACCAATTAATTGTTTCTTAATGCTATCAAGAGTAATTCCTGTATCAACAATATCTTCAATTATCACAACCGTTTTGTCTTTTATGTTTTCATTTATCCCTATTAAACGTTTAATTTTTCCTGATGAAGATGTTCCCTGGTAAGACGCTATTTTCAAAAATGTGATCTGGGCATCAAATCTAATCTTTCTAAACAAATCAGCAGCAAATATAAAAGAACCGTTTAGAATGCCCATGAAAATTACATCTTTATCTCTTAATTCCCGGTTCATCTGATCAGCTATTTTTTGAACAGCTTTCTGAATAGTTTCTTTATTTATTGATACAGCAAATTCCTTGTCTAATACTTTAACTTTATCCATTAGTTTACAGTTATAAAATTGATTTTTAACTATCTTGCGAAAGATACAAATTAAACTGTTTTTAATCCTAAAAAATAAAGTTTTTAAAACATATGAAACCTTTGGTAAGTATTATTATGGGAAGCACATCTGATCTTCCTGTTATGGAAAAAGCAGCAAAAATTTTAAATGAATTTTCAATTCCTTTTGAAATGAATGCCTTGTCGGCTCACCGGACTCCTGAAGAAGTTGAAAAGTTTGCAAAATCTGCTTCAGAAAGAGGTATTAATGTAATAATTGCCGGTGCCGGAATGGCTGCCCATTTACCGGGAGTTATAGCATCAATGACTTCAATACCAATAATTGGAGTTGGCGGTGTCACATCATGGGAGGACGCAGTTGAGATGCATTTAGCCGGTGCAAGCGCAATCCAAGTGGGCACAGCCGTAC
>DAOVJU010000286.1 GCA_030632095.1 Chlorobiota bacterium | reverse complement strand
TGGCAATAAGTAAAAATGTAAATACCGGAAAAAAATAGGGTGACAAAGTTGAAAATACATTTGGGAAAGTGCTGTTTGTCTGTACTTCACCATGAGTGGAAGAAGCATAAAAATGCTTTACCTTTTCGAAGAAAAGCAAAGAAAACAACACATGCGTAATTTCATGAAAGAAATTTTCAACAAATGAAAGTCTTCGCCTGACAATTAGAAGATATCCACCTATAGCTAATCCAAATGGTATAAGATAGTTTGCAATTTCACCGGTACAGATCATCACCAACCTGGTAAAGTTTAAGAAAATCATTAATGCGCTAATTGCCAGAAAAACTGTTAACAGGCTATATATAAAAATCTTTTTCATTTTCCGTTTGATTAATCGAAGTGGAGATTGTATTACTCCACTTCGATGGTTAACTCAACTTCTCAGTTATTTTCCCAGATTTTCAAAATTTGTAATACGCTCAAATTTCTTACGCAATTCTTCGTTTTCTTTGCTAAGTATTTCGCGTGCTACTTCTTTAACATTTTGACAAAGAACCTCCATAGGATAAGCCACTCTCACCTGGTATTCATAATGGTGTTTATGGTCTTTCACAAATGAAGTTACAGGAATACCTGTTGGTAACGAATGAGCTAAAAGGTTAGAGAATACTCCCTTCATTTGACTTAATGTCTGGAATTCATTTCGGCTATAAAGCTTATTGTTGTAATCCTGTTCTATCAGGCCCATAATTTGAGATTCGAGCAGCATACATGCATTGATCGTTGCATCGCTTATTGCATGTAAACGTGCTGCGTTTTCAATGTCTGAAATAGCGCTTCCTACACCAACAATGTAAAAAGGTGCTCCATTACCCTTGGTGGCAAATTCTTTCTGGTAACTTCTGCGAAGCTGAAATTCCATTGATACAGCACCAGGCTCGACACTGTATCCTTTTTTTTCCAGGCGTTTTGCTTCCTTGTTAATTGCTTTGTTAATGGTACGCTGAGTTTTTTTGTCCGACTCATTGTCTGAATAAACCTGAGTCCCGATCATTATGACCACTAAGGTCAACAACAAAATTTTAATTGAATTTTTCATAATAAATATATTTTAAGGTTAATTAATAATAGAAAATGGATTTATTGATTTGCCATTTTTACGAATTTCAAAATGTAAATGAGGGCCTGTTGAGCGCCCTGTATTTCCTGAATATCCAATTAATGTTTCATTTAATACACACTCTCCTTTCTTTATTGTTATTTTAGATAAATGACAGTATATACTTTCATATTCCTGCTCATGAGAAATAATGATGTACTTTCCAGATATTTTATTTTGGCCGGTCTTTTTTACTTTTCCTTTAGCTGTGGCATATACAGGCGTACCTAACGATACTGAAAGATCTAATCCATTATGAAAAACCCGCCGACTAGTAAATGGATCTTTTCGATAGCCATAGCCGGAAGTTAACTCACCGTTTACAGGCCAATTACAGAACACCTTTGATTCATTTGTAAAGTTTTCAGTAATCTCGGATTCTAATGACAGATTATAATTTGAAATCGAGGAAAAAGCTTTCATCTCAGCCAGTTTTATTTTGACCTCTTTATTAATCTTTTCCATTTGTATTTTATATTGGCTCGCAAAATCCGACTGGGCTTCAAGTGAAGATGTAGTAGCAACAAAACTAATAGCCAAAATTATGTGTACATATTTTTTCATTTTTAAAGATTTTTTATGGTTACCGGGATTGATTCAAACTTTTTATTTTGAACATCTTCAGATTGTGAGTAACTGAATTGCATATTACACCTGTGAACTGATCGTAGAAACATACGAGGCAAATCACATGATTCTCCCCAGGTCAGTCTATTTGTACCTTTTTCTATTTTCATTATATTATTAAATTCAAATGTTTTTGACCCCCGGTCGTTTGATATCAATTCAAGTTCTATTGAGCTTATCTCTGCAAATGCATTAGAATTGATAAATACATATATTTCGATTTCCTGTATATCACCATCCCAAATGCTTGCATCTATACAATTTATTGATGCCTTTTCAACATAAATATCTTTAGAGCTTTTATTCCCTTCAACATTAGGGGACTCGGTTTTATTAATATCAATCGTACTGTATATAGCAAAATCAGAGTTATCATAAAAAATATACAAATCACCTTTTATATTTTGTGGATTTGAATAATTTATGATCCAAATACCGTTTTGTGTACTAATGTTATCTATATTTATTCCTGTTGATGGTATTACCTCCGGCTTAATTGAATACCACAATTTTTTACCATAACTTTGAAGAATAAATCGGATTAGTCCCTGTTCTTCTGTTAAGATTTTAATTTCAAGATTGTTTAAATCACGTTCGATGCTAAGGATTGCATTATTTATCCGAAGACTGTCAAGAAACTTAATATGACTTGATGATCTATGCAGATATTTTAATTCTGCATACCTTAATTGTAAATCATCAATTGTGTTTAGGATATCAATGTTTAGCAATGAATCAATAAAATTTTGCAAATTCCTCACTCTTTTTCCTGATTCAATTTTGATAGCTTCAATTTCTTCGGGACTAATCTTGTACTTGATGAAATATTTTGCGGTTGCCCCGCTTTTAGTCCAATAAAAGTCCAGGACATTTTGCGGGTCAAAATTAATTACAGGTTTCTCGAATTTACTTTTAAAGTATTGATCAAACTGAAAAACCTCTTGCGAAACAACACTATTTCTACCGGTAATAATATTATTAGTTGATATGTTTTCAAATATCGAAACCTCCTCACCAAGAAATTTTGCAATCTGTGTTTTAATGTCTCTGCTTGCAGCTTGCTTAGCTTCATTAATAGTTTTGCCCTGCGCATAACCAACAATAAATCCAGGATTAAATGCATATAGCCAATCAGGTTCAGTTTCCTTTGATTTCCCTGAAGTTTGTGGTATTTGGCTCCTTGAATCCATTACCTTTTGTTGATGATTAGGATTCCAAATATCTTTTGATGTAGTACAGGAAATTAACAGGGGAGCTATAATTATCAGGAAAAAGACAAATTGATAATTATGTTCCCATAATATATGAAAGATATTTTCAACCAGAGTTTTATAAAGTCTGTTGAGGTAGAAATCAGGAAGAAAATATTTTTGAGTTTTCATCGTTTCATTTTTTATGTTTAACTAAACTTAACGCCGTGATAATAAGAGAGAATATCATATTTAGATTTAAGGTTCACACCTCCATTTTTAACCTCATTAAGGATATTTGCATAAAATTGTGTTTGCTCATCTGATCCTTTTGAATCATTCAATATTTTTTCTGATTTATGAATATAATTATCAAGATTTTCCAATCGTTTTTTATCAATACGTGTATAATAATCACTTAATACTTGGGGAATCATGCTTTTCGAAACTTGGGCTTTATCTACAGTTACTATTAAATATTCTTCAAGCAACTTTATTACTTCTTCTTGTTTAACCCAGGGATGCCAGTTCCATTCGTGATTTTTATTTAAGAATACTTTTTCAAGTTCTTCAATTTTTTCGCTTTCATTTGCCTGGTAGTAATAAGTTACTAATTCTGCAAACAAGTGAGTTAAGTACTTATTTACATCCCTGATCTCGTCCAGGTAGCCAAATTCTTCAATATTTATACGGTATGTCCCTGGCAGAGTATCTTGGTCGATTTCATAATCACATATTAAAATCGTTAAACCAATGATTAGTTGTTTATCAGAATCTTCTACGAATTGTGGTAATTTGATATTAAAATCAAGGTACAAATTGTTAATAAACTTTTCCCAGGGATGCTCTTTAGAATCCTGATAAGCCCTAATATACCCAAGAGCCTCGGTTTCGGACTCAGGTATTTTAAGAATTTTAGCTAAAAGTTTATCTGGTGACATATCATTAAGTTTTATTGGTTATTAATAAAAAGTATTCAGGATGTTAAAGAACATTGTTGAATATAGATTGGTAAAATCATGCCAGCTATCTTATTGAATCATTCTTGTGTATTGTAAGTATTTGAATCGTAGTGCATTTGCTTTAGTTATTTTTGGATTAATGTTTTTTTCTATTGTTAGTATTATCTTATTTATAAGCTTATTATTTAGTTAATTCCTATTAAAAATATATGCTCAATGATGAGAACCTGAATCCGGATTGTTTATATTGTTGTTTGTACATTTATCCAGATACAAGTCAAGGAGCATATCAACCAAATGACCCGGCAGTTCAGTAGAAAACTGAGCCAGGAATATTTGGACTGAGAAGCAACAATTAATCTGAGAAGTCATTAATTCTATTATGAGAACTTTTCAACCAAGCATCAGTAAAGACTACAAAGAGATATTTAGGTATAAGAGAAGAGGAAATTGGCGATGTGTATCTAAGCTAATAGATGGCAGTTATTTTATTAGGTCAGTTTTATTAGATTAACGTACCTGTTCTGATTAAAATGAGTCAATCTTCAATATTGATTTTATAAGCTTGCTAAAAATGGATAACGTTTTTTCATTATTTGAACAATGTTTTTCTAATTTCTTCAACTATTAATTTCTCTTCTCTAGAAGCTAACGATAATAGTTTATCGAAATCAGGAATTGAATTGCTATAGAAAGTATTGTCTACTAATTCTTTATCAGTCATTTGACCAATATGTGGTAATAATTTCCATGCGTTTTTATTATTCTTGAAAATTCTTAAAAGATATAATGCAATTAATGTGTTTACATCTCTATTAGTGGGTCCGGTAAGAATTGATAGTTTATCTTCCAGCATTTCATCAAGATTAGTATTTTCAGTTATTTCCAGATTTCTTTTAACTTCAATAATATAATTATTTTTATAGTCTAGAAAATTAGGAGCATATTCCTTCCATTGAGGAAATGGAGGATCTGTTGCCCATTTATCAGTCATAAATTCCAAAAAATAAAGTGATGCCATTTCACAAAGTGATTCTATAAACCAATTCGTAATTCTGGGATCACAATAAATATGAGTTAACTCATGTGCAAACTGAAAAACAATTTGACTATAATATCTGTCATCTACATTAAGCCCTATTATATAATTATTTGGTAATCCATTAACAATTGTTATTGGCGAAGAAGAATTGTAAATAACATTTAATGGATTATTTCCCAGAGGTGGGCCATCAGGAATTAATATTTTATAGTGTTCAGTTATATCCTTACAAACCGCCTTTATATCATTGTTTAATGTATTATTTTGACTTATTGTTATGTTTAAATTTCCGGTCATATCCAATTACTAAAATTATAAATAAAGATAGCTCTGT
>DAOVJU010000055.1 GCA_030632095.1 Chlorobiota bacterium | reverse complement strand
TTTAAGGAAGAAAAATTTTCCGAAGGGCTTTCATCAGGCATCAAAATGGCAGGTGAACAACTAAAAGTTCATTTTCCATATCAAACTGATGATGTTAATGAATTGTCTGATGAGATTTCATTTGGATAATGAGACAATTTGAAAATTAATTAATTTGAAAATTTGAAAGTTAAACAAACTTGAACGTAGACAATTTTAAAGCTTAAATATTATGAGAAACGATAAAGAAAATATTATAGTTAAGAAAACATTGGAGCTTGCTTTAGAAATAATTGAATTTACCGAAATTTTAGAAGAAAAGAGAAAATTTGTTATTGCAAAGCAATTGTTAAAATCAGGTACTTCAATTGGTGCAAATGTAAGAGAAGCACAAAACGCTGAAAGTAAAGCTGATTTTATTTACAAAATGAAAATTGCTGCAAAAGAAGTTGATGAAACAGATTATTGGCTTGAATTGTGCAAACTAGCAAAAAGTTATCCATATAACGATGAGCTTCATTTAAAACTAGAGGAAATAAACAAAATTATGTCCAAGATTATAAGTACCTCGAAAAGAAAAAATAATTAACCAATTTTCAAATTAACTCATTATCAAATTAATTCATTTTTAAATTAACCATGAAAGTAATTAAATCAAAAATAAGCATACTGACACTAGCATTAATTAGTACAGTATTATTACAAGCACAAGAAATCCCGAAACCAATGTCCCCTCCCCGGCTGGTAAATGATTTTGTAGGGTTTTTGTCAAAAAATGAAGCTAACAGTCTTGAAGCTGATTTGAGACAATTTAATAATGAAACATCAACACAAATAGTTATAGCCATTGTTAAAAGCCTAAACGGTTACGATAAAGCTTCTTTTACTTTCGAATTGGCTGAACAATGGGGTGTCGGTCAAAAAGGAAAAGATAACGGCATAGTAATTCTGGTAAAACCAACATACAACAATGAAAAAGGGGAAGTTTTTATAGCCCCTGCATATGGATTAGAAGGTGTAGTTCCGGATGCTATTGCCAAGCGAATTGTTGAGTATGAGATAATTCCAAAATTTAAAGAGGGCAAATATTACCAGGGATTAAGATCAGCAACTTCAATACTTATGTCCCTGACAAGAGGTGAATATACTGCCGACGCGTATTATCAAAAATCCAAAAAGAAATCAGGTGGAAGTTATTTCCCAATATTTTTCATTTTACTGATAATTATTTTCTCTACCATTGGTGGCAGAAGGCAAAGAGGGCGTCATCATACCGTAGGAAGTAGTTTACCATTCTGGGTTGCTATGTCTATGATGGGCTCAGGAAGCCGTTCTTCAAGTGGTAGCTTTGGCAATTTTTCATCAGGTAGTGGAAGTTTTGGAGGTGGATTTGGTGGATTTGGCGGCGGAAGTTTCGGTGGAGGCGGGGCCGGAGGATCCTGGTAGAAAAATCCAGCATATTTTTTATTTAGATATTAAGTTTCTTAATTCGCCCTTCGTTATTCTATTATTCAATTGTTCGATTGTTATATTTTTCACTTTATTCAAGATACTTAAAAAGGCCAACACACATTTGGCACATTTGCAAGCTCCCACACACAGGCTGATATTGCAGCTTACAAAAGAGCCAAATCTTTGCCATCGCACATGAAAAATATTTGGACTTATTATGTCCAATTTAAAATAAATGATTACTTTTGGACAATTAATGTCCAATGAGATGAAAGCAATAGAAATTAAAACTTTTGGCACTCATTTAAGAGAATTAAGAGAGATATCTCAAATGACTCTAAAAGAAGTGTCAAAGAGCATTGGAATTGATATTTCACTACTTGCAAAGATTGAACGTTCTGAACGTCAACCGACAAAAGAGTTCATAAAAAAAGTAGCAGTTCTTTTTAATGCAGATGAGAATGAGCTTCTTGTTGAGTTTCTTAGCGACCAGATTGCTTATAAGATTTTGGACGAAAAAGCTGACCTAAATATATTAAAGGTCGCAGAAAGTAAAGTATCATATTTAAAAAGCATTAGTAATGAGTGAGACGGTAGAAACCATATTGACAGAAAGAGAGAAGCTTCTAAATCGCTTCCAAAATAAGTTGGAAACAGCATATCATCTAAACAGGCAAGTTGTTAGTTTTCAAGCAAACAAATCTCAGCCAATATATAGATGGTTTAAATATAAAGAAGGTTTTTCATCTACATTAGTTAAGTACTTTCTTGAAAAGTACTCAAAAAAAACAGGAAAACTTTTAGACCCTTTTGCAGGTGTGGGAACAACACTTTTTGCCGGACAAGAGCTTGGCTGGGAATCTTATGGAATTGAATTATTGCCTGTAGGTGCATTTGTTATGGAGGCAAGAAAAGCGATTAATGAAGTAAAGCTAGAAGACTTAACTCAAAGTGTTAAAGATTTATGGGAATCATTGGATAAAATGAAAGAACTTAAGGTTTTTATTAATCATATTTCCATTACAAAAGATGCTTTTCCAGATGACACTGAAAATTATCTCAACAAATATTTAAATTACTGTACTCAAGTTAGCGATAAACCTTTATCAACTATTTTAAGATTTGCTGCCTTTTCTGTTTTAGAAGAGATTAGTTATACAAGAAAAGATGGTCAATATCTAAGATGGGACTATCGTTCAAAAAGAAATCTAAACGGTAAACCTTTTGATAAAGGCAAGATTCTATCATTCCAAGAAGCCCTTAAAGTAAAGTTAAATCAAATTATTGAAGACCTATCTGGGCAATCAACACGTAACTTATTCGACCAACTTGAAAAAAAGGATATTAACGAACTTCCTGTCAAAATAATTGATGGTTCATGTTTAGAAGAACTTCCAAAATTGAAATCAAATTCATATGATTTCATTATTACTTCTCCACCATATTGTAACAGGTATGATTATACACGAACTTATGCTTTAGAATTGGTATATTTAGGTTACAACAATGAACAAGTCCGTAATCTTCGGCAAACAATGTTATCATGTACGGTTGAAAATAAAGAAAAGATTGAATCTTTGAATTCTTTTTATACTTCATTGAACCAATCCGAAGTATTCCAAAAAATAACAGAAGTTTATCATAGTTCTGAAGCAATGAATGAAGTCAATTCAATTTTAGAGGAATTGAATAAAATTGGCTCCTTAAATAATAAGAATATTGCTAGAATGGTTAAAAATTACTTTTTGGAAATGTGTTTTGTTGTTTATGAAATGGCAAGGGTTACAAAAAGTGGTGGTTATTGCGTAATGGTAAACGATAATGTTCGTTACGGAGGAGAAGAAATTCCAGTGGATTTGATATTATCAGAATTTGCTGAAAACTTTAACTTTGATATAGAAAGGATATTTGTTTTACCAAAAGGTAAAGGAAATAGCAGCCAACAAATGGGGAATTATGGTAGAACTGAAATTAGAAAGTGTGTTTATTTATGGAGAAAAAAATAATGTCGAAAAGTTTAATTACCAAAGCAGCAGATTTAGTTACATCTCGTGAAGAAACAAGAGCAGGATTCATTTCAATGGCTCTTGAAAAGAATTACATTGCGGTTCCATATGTTGAAGAGGCGCCAAAGCCTTAAAATCGTTAGCAACAAGGGTCAAGAAACCTATTGAGCTTTTGGAAATGGAAGATTTAAAAGTTGGTTTATTGACGGCATCTGGATTATCAGATAAGGCACTTAATTATTTAACAAAAGACGATAAAATCCTTGCAATTAAAGGGTTGATTGAAGAGTTTCTTGAACCAGCAGGTAAAAGTTTTATTGATGAATTAGTTTATCGTTACCTTTTAATTAAAGGTGATGCATTGGGTGGTAAGGCAAGAAATTTAGCAGGTTCATTAGGAGAACGTAAATTTCTGCGAACTTTACTTTCTGTTTTGAATCTTGCAGGTATTGAATATAGTTGGCTGGATAATGAATCAAAGAAATGGATTGATAAATCGAAAAAAGTTGAAGGAATTGAAAGAAGAATCAAATCAATTCACTGGGTTAGAAGTAAATCTAACCGTATTTTAGTAATGAATTCAAATATCCCAATTGTAAAAAAGAATGTTGATTTTTTAATTTTAGACGGGAAAGCAGAGGATTTAAAAACAGGAAAAAAATCGATTATCCATTCCTCCCAAAAGCTACATTGCATTGGGAGAGTTAAAAGGTGGCATTGACCCTGCCGGAGCAGATGAACATTGGAAAACAGCAAATTCGGCTTTGGATAGAATTAGAAATGCTTTTGAAAAGAAGAAGTTAAAGCCTTTTACATGTTTTGTTGGAGCTGCAATTGAAAATAGTATGGCGATTGAAATATTTAAGCAACTTCAAACAGGAACTTTGGGTAATGCTGCAAACCTGACTCAAGATGACCAATTAACATCAATATGTAATTGGATTATTAATATAGATATTGGTTAAAACCTATGCAAGATTACTGGAATTATAAAAAGGGGCTGCTTCAACTTAGAAACAACCCCGATTTTTATCCAACTTTATTCCACTTAGTTCCGTGGCATTTTGGACATGGAGGTAGTGTATCAGTATCGTCATCCAATCTAATTACTTCTCCACAATTCACGCATTTATACAAACCCTTTCCAGGTTTTTCTCCAGTTGTGTACATAATAAAACAATTTAACAATTCAGAAATTTAACAATTTTGTTTCAAGCTCCTTCCTATTTATATGCTTTCACACTCATAACTGTATTATATTTGATTCTAAAACCCATTTAATTCCATTGTAACTGTTGGAATCAACAATAAAAATCCTAAGATCATAAGAATTATCATAAACGGGGTAATCCATTTTACCCATTTTTCGTATGGTATTTTTGCAACTTCCAGAACACCAATTAGTACACCAGATGTTGGGGTGATCATATTAGTGAATCCATCACCAAATTGAAAAGCCATAACAGTTGCCTGCCTTGAAACATTTATGATATCAGAAAATGGAGCCATAATAGGCATCGTTAGCGCCGCTTTTGCCGAACCGGAAGGAATAATGACATTAATAAAGGTTTGTATAACATACATTACACCTACAGAAGCAACCTTCCCAAAATCTTTCATCGAATTTGAAATATAATAAAGTAATGAATCTATGATTTTTCCTTCCTGTAAGATCATTAAAATTCCACCAGCCAATCCAACAACCAATGCTGCCGACATAATATCTTTTACACCTGCTAAAAAAAGCCTGACAATGTTATTTGGCGACTTATCCATAGCTATTCCGGAAAAAATTCCCATCACAAAAAACAAGGTGGCTATTTCCATTACATACCAATCAAAACCCATAACCCCAATAATTAAGTATACAACAGTAAATGCCAATAAAGTTAATATGAAAAAGTGAACTGATTTACGTAAACTAATGAATCCAAATATTGCAAATAATAAGGCTGAAACAGGAATTATGTACCAATAAACCGGTTCAGAGTTCCCAATTTGTAATTTGGTTTTTGGAAAGATAAATGAGAATACTATAAATGCACCAAGTAATATGATATAACTTATCCAGGCCGATTTAGGTGTGTAATATTTCAGATTCTCAACATGTGAATTGCCTTTTTTTCTCCAATATTCATCCTCCTCATAAACGAGTGATTTAGTTGGATCTTTTTTTACTTTATGTGCATATCTTAAAATAAACGCAATTCCTATTATATTGATCACAATCCAACAAAACAACCGGTATTCTATTCCCGAGAACAAAGGAATATCTGATAAACCCTGAGCAATACCAATTGTAAATGGATTCAACAATGCACCTGCAAATCCTAATCCTGCTGCCACAAAAACTAAACAAACCCCGGTAATTGAGTCGTATCCCATAGAAATAGCAAGTGGTACCAAAATTATAATGAAAGCAATGGTTTCTTCACTCATTCCGAAAGTAGCTCCAAAAATACTGAATATCAGTATAATTAAAACCATAATGATATTTTCAATTCCAATGAATTTAATGAACTTAATACGCTCAAGCCTTTTTGTAAACCTTAAGAAAGACATAATTCCAACATCAATAGCTTTACTATCGTTCATAATCCAGAAAGCTCCACCAATTAATAAAATAAAAACTATAATATTTGATTTATCCACAAAACCTTTAAAAAGTGCTGCAAATACCTGCCATGTTTGCGGTGAACTTTCAACAAAATGAAAAGAATTATCTACAATAACTGTTTGTTCAATTCCATTAACAATTTTTGTCTGGCGCTCAAATTCCCCACCAGGTATTATCCATGTTAAAATTGCTGCTAATATGATGATATAAAATATAATTACATATGTGTGTGGTATTTGCTTTTTCTTAGCCATAATGTTAATATTTAATTATTTAGAACTAAAGATGATCTTTCCAATAAGTATAATTCGTTCAATGCTTTATTTACTTTATATTCAAAGCTATAATTAAATGAATTGCCTTGAATATGCATACATTTGCTATAATATTCATATGCCTTTTCATAATTCTTCTGATCGCGGTATATATGAGCTGAATTTATTAAGGCAAATGCATAATAATAATCATTAATGTTTTGACCACGATCAATTACATATTTAAAATATTTTAACGCTTTTTCATGAATGTTCATTACTTGATTTGACCGTGCTAAGCGATAGTAAAATTCAACCTTTTTTTCATTGTTTAAGGTATTTAATATACTGGCATTACAATTCAAAAGTTCAATCGCCTTTTTATAGTTGCCCCCATCAAATAAAATTCTTGACTTTAACAAAACCTTATCAATATATTTTTTATTCACAGCTTCATTATATGCTTGTTTATCTGACTCAAGAACATTGTTATTATGTACTAAGATATTCTTTATTGTTTGTTTATATTTTATAGTTTCTGAATTAAGAAAATAATACCAGGCAAGTTTTAGCCGTGCAGAGTTAGCATATAATTTTCCACTGTAATTATTGAGAAATTCTTTTAAATAAACTTCAGCTTCTTCATCATTATTATACAATTTGCAAACCCCTTTCAGGTAATTGAAGTGTTCTATTCTTATTTCATCCTCATCCTGATCATTGTTAAATATGATTTTATTGACAATACTATTTTTTCCATTCCTTAGTAAGGACGATGAAACAAGGTAACGAACCAATGAATTTATCGAACATATGGACATTAATTGACACAAATATTCATTGTTTAAATTTGAGTCTTCGTAAATGGAAGATCTTAGAAAAAAATTAACAACAGACCCTTCTATTTCGAATAATTTATCATGAGATGAATATTGGCAAAAGTTTTCAAGCTGGCTGATACCCATTTCAAAATCTCCCTTCATTCCAAATATATCTGTTATCCACTTAAAATCATTTGGTATTATACTAAATATCAGATTATAAAAACCATTCAGTTTAGTATTTAATTCAAAATGCGGATGATCCTGAATATTCTTCTGAATATATCTGAAGGATCGTATTAAATTAAGAACAGCCCTAAAATATTTTTCATGTAATAAATCTGTTATTGCAATTTGCAAAAGCATTTCTGAAGCAATATAATATTGCCAGGGAGATGATGTTTTTTCGTTCAATATTGCCTTTAACATCCCTGGGGAACGGATTGTAAAATCGTTATATTCAAATTTGTCATCTGTAATTAAAACCTCTAGAAATTTCAGATAATGCTCATTATAATTTATAAATTTATTTTTGGGGTTCTTTGTTTTCTCCAACTCAATAAAATCATATGCTTTATTAAATCTTAAGTACTGCATATGTACATAAGCTTCTTTGCAATTAGGCGTAAAATCAAATGAAGCAAAGGAAAACTTAAAAATTATTATGAAAAGAATTAATATGTAATGCTTGGCATTTTTCATATTCTGGTTTACAATTCAGATTAAATATATGATATTATTTTAGTATGTTAATCATTTGAAATTGGAAATTGGAAATTAAACTAACCTGCCTACCGGCAACAGGTAAATAAGCCTTTTTCCAATTTCAAATTTCAAGTTTCAATTTTTTATGCAATTACTCCAATGATATGGTTAAATGGCTATATGGTTGTTGGATAACAATTTAACCATATAACCATATAACAATTTTTAAAGGTTAATTAAATACCTGTTTGCGATTGTATCTCTATAAAATTATTAATATCACGAGTTCTGTCAATTAATTATGCTCTCAAAAATATAAAAAAAAAGAACGGCTAAAAAATAACCGTTCTTTTAATCCAGTGTAATATTGTTAAATTTAGTTTTCTGTAGCAATTTCCTGATCTACAAGTATTCTCCCACAATATTCGCAAACAATAATTTTCTTTCTTGTACGAATATCAACCTGTCGTTGTGGCGGAATTTTATTAAAACAACCACCGCAAGCATCCCTTTCAACTATAACAACAGCCAGGCCATTTCTTGCATTTTTTCTAATTCTATTATAAGCAAAAACTAATCTTTCTTCTATTTTTGTTTCAATATCTTCAGCTTTCTTTTCTAAAATATCCTCTTCTTTTTGCGTATCAGCTATTATTTCATCAAGTTCACTTTTCTTTTGTTGAAAGTCTTTATCCCGCTCTTCAAAAACACTTTTTGATTGATTAATAACTTCTGTTTTGGTTTCAATTTCTATAATATATTCTTTTATTCGCTTTTCACATAATTCAATTTCCAGGGTTTGAAATTCTATTTCTTTCGAAAGTGAATCATATTCCCTGTTGTTCCTTACATTCATTTGCTGGCTTTCATATTTTTTAATCAGTGTTTCAGCATTTGCTATTTCAGTGCGTTTATTGCTTAAAGTAGTCTGAAAAGTTTTTATATCTTCTTCAAGGTTAAGTATCCGGGTTTCTAAACCTGCCAGTTCATCTTCCAGGTCACCAATTTCCAACGGAAGTTCACCACGAAGTGTTTTAATTTTATTTATTTCTGTGTCAACTTTTTGTAATTCATATAATGCTATTAATTTTTCTTCAATCGTTAATTCTTTGCGATTAGCTACATTTGTGTTTTCCTTCGTCATCTTGATTACAAATAATTTAATGGATTCGTATTTATTTTTGATAAATGAACGGCAAAGGTACTGAATTTTTTAATAAGTAGATTATAAATTATATCCTTCGTATATTGTTCACTTTCGTAATGCCCGATATCTGCAATTATTATTTTGTTTTCAGCATTGAAAAACTCATGATATTTGAAATCAGATGAAATGAAAATATCAGCATGCTGCTTAATTGCATCATTTAATAAAAACGATCCGCTTCCTCCACAAACCGCTACTTTTCTTATTTTTTTCCCTAACAATTTTGTATGCCGAATTACTTTTGCATTAAATAATTGCTTAACATTTCTTAAAAAGCTCATCTCATCAATTTCCCTGTCCGGTTCTCCAATCATACCTGCTCCTGTTTTATCATAAGTATTCTCAAGGGGATAAATATCATATGCCACTTCCTCGTATGGATGTGCTTTAATTAAAGCAGATATAACCATAGAAGTTAAATGTTTTGGAAAAATAGTTTCAAACCGTAATTCACTTTCTTTATGTAGTTTTCCAATTTCACCAACATATGGATTTGCCTTGTCTCCGGCTCTGAAAGTACCGTATCCATTTATATTATAACTACAACTATCATAATTACCTATATGTCCCGCACCTGCATTGAAAACAGCTTTTCTTACCTCATCAATATTTTCATCGGGAATAAAAGTAACTAACTTACATAGCAAGTTACTAAGTGGTTTTATTATTGTACAATTTTTTAATTTAAGCCGTTTACATATTTCGTAATTAACACCATGATAAATATTGTCAAGGTTGGTGTGCATTGCATAAATGGCAATATCATTTTTAATTGCACTTATTATTACCCTTTCTACATAGTTACTGCCAGTTATTTTCTTAATTCCACCAAATACAATTGGATGGTGTGCAATTATCAGGTTTGCATTTAAATCAATTGCTTCGTTTATTGTTTCCTCAGTAACATCAATGGTTATTAGAACCTCATTAATTTCTTTATTCTTATTTCCAATGATTAACCCTGAGTTATCGTAAGGTTCCTGGAAACTTAAATTTACTACTGTTTCAAGATAGTTAATAATGTCTTTTATATACATTCTGACCTTAGTATTTTGCATAATTTTAATATAATTTAAGAAAATCCCGGTAAATGATTTTTTTTGCAACTATATATTAGTCCTGCATGGCTTTTCAGAACAATTCCACTTATATATTCTGAATAAATGCTGTATATGTATGATCGTCTCCTGCTTCGGCTTCCGATAAAAGAATTAAAACAGATTTTTCCTCTCCTTCTCTTGTTACTATTTTTATTTCTTTTCTTTCCCCAATTATTTTATTCAAGTCGGGATTAATAAATGATGAAATAAACTCGTCATGTGTTGATTTATCTTTCGAGAATAATATTCTTACATTCCTGAGCAATACGTTTTCTTTTTTCAATCCCCATAGTTCTTCTGCAGCCCTGTTAAAAAATAGTATTTTACTTGAATGGTCAATTGTAACAATCGCGTCTACAGCACCTTCAAGTGTTTTTTCATTCAATATCTTAACTTTTTCTATTTCTTCAAATTTTTCCTCAACAGCCTTTCTTGTTCCTTCTAATTTTATATTTAACTCTATTTCATTTTGCTTTAACTTTTCTTCTTGTAATAGAAGTTTTTCTGTTTGCTCTTTAGTTTTTACTTCCATTTCTTTTTGTAAAGTAATATCATTAGCTATTGAAATAATTTTTGAAACTTCATTATACATATCATATACTGCCATAAATGTTATATAAAACCACTTTCCCACACCATCTTTACCTGATATTCTTATCTGCCCCTTAAATGGTTCTCCATTAACAATGTTTTCCCATGATTTTTTAAAAGCTTCCCTGTCCTTATCTGAAATTAAATCAAAAATGCTTATATTTTTTAAATCTGCTTTTCCAAAACCAGTAGTTTTTTCAAACTTACTATTACAATCCAGTAATATCCCGGTGGGATCGTATTCTGCTTTAATGCTGGAAAAATTAATTGCTTTTAACTGTCCGTCACGATCAAGGCTTATTTTTTTCTGTTCGTTGTCATCAATTGCCAGGAAAAGTATTTTTTCAACACCGCCTTCTGTCTTTCTAACACAGGTGTATGTTGCCATTGTCCATAAATCTTTTCCGCTTTTGGTAATATGTTTCATATAGCCTTCAAAATGCTTCCCCCCCCTGGATAATTCATCCCACATTTCATTAAACCAATCTTTATCGTTACTATGAATAAACATGGAAATATGTTGGCCTTCAACTTCGCTACTTTGAATATATTCCAGTTTATTTAAAAACAGATCATTTGTGTAAAGCAATATACCATGAGTATCATATTCAGCTCTAATCAAAGTATTGTTTACTG
>DAOVJU010000428.1 GCA_030632095.1 Chlorobiota bacterium | reverse complement strand
GAGTATCAGCAGGATATCGCTTGTAAACATGCGGATAATTTCGTTTTTATAAAATAACTACCTGTTAAACCGTTTTCGTAAAGTAGTTTTCTATGTCAAATTGTCAATTATTGGTTATACAAATAATTTTCCGGTAAAGCCAAATTAGAGTCGTATATTCGTAAATTGGAATTGTCGCATTTTTGAATAATTCAAACCTTTTATACTACACTCATTTTTCTTTCAGGATGAGCTTTCCTATTATGTTAAATTCTATAATCCCATCTCTTCTGATAATTGATTGGTTATTATCATTTGTTTCGGTTTCTGATTCAAGCATCATTGTTACAAAATATGAATTATCATACACCCTGTTTTCTGAAATTCCCTTGCTTATTAAATAATCAATAATATTTTGTGTTCGCATTTGCATTAGGTCAGGATCCTTTTCCAATGATTGATGACTAATTTCAATAATTATATGTGGCATCTCTTCCAATAACCATAGTAATGTGGAATTGAGTTCTGCTTCTATTTGAGGTGTAAGTTCCGTATTATCTGTTTCAAAATTTATATCTTCAATTATATATGGTTTGTCAGGTACTATAATATATGTAGTGTCAAGCCTGATATTTACATTTTCATAGTTATACGTGTGAAATACTTGCTCCCCGGAAAAAACTCCGTATTCATTTATCCTTAAAAGAAAATCTTTGTTTGACTGTAAATCAAACTGAAATTCTCCATTTTCATCTGTAGTATCAGTTAAGAAATAGAATGATTCCATGGTATATCTGTCAATTGAATACAAATAAACAGTAACATTACTTTGTTTTTTAGGTTTTTCTTTCCGAACATTTTCTAATGATCTGCTTATTCTTAATACCTGATTATAATTATACTTACTCAATATGTTATTTTTATCTTCCATTACCATCCCGGTAATTAAAAATCTGATGTTGGCTGAACTGTTGAATGAATAAATATCATCACAACAAGTTTCGTTTTTCACATTTAAATCATTTTCCCGGTTTGAAACCAAAAAACCTTCGTGTTGATTTTTATGAATCACATAATATAAATCATCGGCGCTTGAATTATAGGGTATACCAATATTAACTGCGTCGAGAAATTTCCCCTGTACATTTTCAGATTTGAAAATATCAAATCCACCTATACCAGCCTTACCATCTGAGCTGTAATACAATATGTTTTTTTCATAATCAAAAAAAGGTGTCATCTCATTTCTTTCAGAATTAATCTTTCTTCCAAGGTTTTTTGGATTAGAATATGAATTCTTAACCGTATCATGAATTGTATACCAGATATCCATTCCGCCTTTACCCTCTGGCCTGTCTGATGCAAAATAGATTATTTCGCTATTGGTTCTGCTTGAATGTCCTATGGTTGGTTGTGTAGATGTATAATTTGTCAAATTTACAGGCTCTGGAATTTTTTCCGGTATTTGCCATTCATCATTTATTTTACATGATATATAAATAGAACAATTTACTTTATTAGTGATGGACTTCCAACAACGGTTATAATAAAAACGCTTACCATCAGGAGAAAATGATCCATTGCATGTATTTACTCCATTAAGATTAAACGGTCCTGCAAATTCACCACCTGTTTTCCATTTGTTTCCTTCTCTTAATGCATAGTAGAATTTTCGAACAGGCCAATTAGCAGAATCCTTTAAATCAAAATATTCAATTTTATCTGCTTTTAAGGATGCATAAATAAAAGATTCATTATTCAGATATTGTGGAGACATTTCAACATGAGCTTTATTTATCGACTCATCGAGTAACACTATATCTATTTGCTTTTTTCGCTCATCATTTATTAACTGAAGTGCCAAATTACACCCTTTAATTTCTACATTGGCATATTTACGAAATATTTTATAATCGTTTTCCTCTCGATAAATTTTAATGAATTTATTTAAAGAATCGATGGCTATACTATAATTCCCTTGCATTTTGGTCATTACGGCATAATAATATAAGGACTTTTTATTCTTTTCTGAATCCTTATGATAAGCTTTTAAATAATTGGAAGCTGCCTTCTGATAATCCCGGTTAGCAGCATATAAATCTGCCATTATAAGAGAAATTTCAGAATTATCGGGTTTTTTCGCGGCATATTGCATATAAAATTTTAGTGCAGTATAATAATCCCCTGCCCTTACTGCACTTTCTGCATACTTCTTTAACTGATTTGCCGTGATGTTAAAAGATTTAAATCGCTGGCTGTAGAGAGTTATAGAATTATTTAGAAAAAACAGTATAAACATGAAGCAAAAAAGAAATATAATCTTAAATTTATTTTTCCTGTCACCTTTTACATTTTTACCACTTTGTTTATTCATATACATTTATAATTCGCGACATCTCTAACAGGTAAATTTAATGAAAATAATATGATGTTTTAGATAGATTCACTATTTTTAATATTGTAAATCCATTTAACGAGATATATTCTAATTACATGAAATACAGTATAAAAAAATATAATATACCTGATAGAAATATCTTTTTAATCATAATAAGCTTTTTCTGTATTTGTTTCCATACAAATTCAGTTTTTTCCCAGGATGTGCAATTTTCACAATATTATGCATCCCCTCTATTAATTAATCCGGCATATACCGGAGATCATGACCGAAATTGGCAATTTATGAACAACTTCAGAACTGAGTGGAAGTCTACTATCAACCCTTTTATTTCAACTTCGCTTGGATATGATCAACAAGTATATTTATTCGAGAAAAGATTTAGTGTTGGTATAGCTTATGTTTACGATAAATCAGGTACTTATATGTTAACCAGAAATAAAATATATCTAAGCGGAGCATATCATCATGAGGTACCTGATTTTATTTATAACCTTGGATTACAAATTGGTGTTGTATCCGAAAAGTATAATTCTGATAATCTTACATTTCCAGATCAATATGATATATCATTAGGTCAGTTTAATTCAAATCTTCCAACAAATGAAGAAAAATTATATGAGAGTTTATTATATCCCGACATAAACATTGGACTTAGTATAAGAAAGCGAATCGGGAGATTTATTCCAAATGCAGGTATTTCTGTACATCACATTAATAAGCCAAAAATAAGTTTTCAGGCAGGAAAAAAGAATCAATTACCTTATAGCAAGTTATTTCATTTAGGTGGCATTTTTCATCTGACAAAAAAAATATATTTAGAGCCTGATCTTTTAATATTAAGTCAAATAAAATCAAATAGTATGATATTTGGAACAAAGGCTGCCATAGCAATTCCTAAAAATTTATATGAATTAAAAAACTTTTTTATTGGAAGTTATTTTCGCATGGGAGTAAATACAGAAACAAACGCCTTAATATTTAATACCGGCTTTGTATTTTATGATCTTATAGTTGGAATAAGTTATGATTATAATTTAACAAGTTTGAATAATGTTACGTATAATCGTGGATCTCTGGAATTATCTATTATCTATAAAGGACAAAACACCGACTTAATGAAAGTAACTTTACCTTGTGACAGATACTAAAATGATGCATAAAATTACAATATTAATTTCCTTCTTTTTATTACTGCATTATTCATTAGTACTTGGCCAGGTAAACGCTGATTTTTCAGCAGATGTAACATCAGGTTGTGAACTGTTAACTGTGACTTTTACAAATAGCTCAACAGGTGAAGGTGTTTTAAGCTATTCCTGGGATTTTGGTAATGATGAAACTTCTACGCTAACTAATCCGACAACATTATATACTGAACCGGGTTCTTATGACGTTAGATTAGCTGTAACTAACGGAACCGATTATGATACTCTAACATTAGTCAACTATATTAACTATTATAACAGCCCAACGGCGAATTTTATAAATATTACTGACACGCTCGGATGTATTCCGCTTACGGTTGAATTCCAGGATTCATCAGAAGAAGCTGATGCAGAAAT
>DAOVJU010000374.1 GCA_030632095.1 Chlorobiota bacterium | reverse complement strand
GGTATACTTTGTAAGAAATGCTTCTTTTTTTCATAAAAACCCCTGAACCCGTAGGCACCCATAGCTTGCATCATTCTGATTAGAGCATAACCATAATAATATTGTTTGAATTTGTCTTCATCAACTTCTTGATATTTTTTCAGCTCGGTGACATAATAAGCTAATAATTCTTCTCTGACTGGTTGAGGCAAATCTGCTTTTGAGTCATATAATAATGAGGCTACATCATATTGTAATGCACCTTTTCTACCTCCCTGATAATCAATAAAAAAGACTTTTTTGCCTTTCAGCATTATATTTCTTGATTGAAAATCGCGATATAAAAAATAATCACAGTTCTCGCTTAATAAATAGTTTATGAATGTATTAAAATCATCTTCCAGTTTTTGTTCGTTAAACGGAATGTCAGCTAACTTTAAAAAGTAATATTTAAAATAACTTAGATCCCAGTGCATTGATTGTTTATCAAAACTTGCACGAGGGTAACAATATGAATAATCAAGGTCAGTACCTGCAATAATTTGAAATTTTAATAATTCATCAAGTACTTTTTTATAAACATTGATCAATTCATCAGGAAAATCTCCGTTATTTCTTACTTCAAGCAAGTGATTAAATAAAGTTTTATCATCCAGGTCTTGTTCCAAATATATATTATTATCTAAATCCTCTGAATAAATTTCAGGAACAGCTAATCCTTTGTTTTTAAAATGTTTAGAAAATTTAAGAAATGCAACGTTTTCTTCTCTATTATTATTTATTGCACCAATTACCGTCTTACTGCTTCCGGATATTCTATAATATTCTCTACTTGAACCGGATGTTGGTAATTTATTGATAGATTGAGCTTTTTCATCTGACCAGTTTTCAAATACTTCCTTTAGTAGCTCTAATTTTGTTTGTTTCAATATTTAGCATTTTAAATAATTGCCAAAATTAATAAAAATCAATGAATTATAAGATTGTAAATTAATTCAAGAACTTTAAAAATCCTGTGCGCCATATCCATTTAGGGAAGCAAAAGGCGTGTGGTTAAGAATAATTTAGTGCGATAAAAAAAAATATTAAATTAACGCTTACGGTTGTCAACTTAACCCGCTTATTCATACAAAAGCGAAGCGAATTGGATGAATGTGTGATGGATAGTGGGAAGCAAAGCGAGAAATCCCGATTTAGTAATACACAAATTTGTGGTTGTTTAAATTCACAAATTTGTTGGTATTAATTAATCGTAGAAAATTCGTGAATTTTCCGGGTTACCAGTTCCAGGCGTGGATGCGTAGAACAGAAAGTGGTTTTTTATAGAAAAATTATTGTGAAAGGGTTGATTCATATTTACTTCGTGAGGTAATTGATCTCCCTAGAGTAATTTCATCAATATATTCCAGATCATCACCAATTGAAACACCTCTTGCAATCACACTTATTTCAATTTTGTATTTGTTAAGTTTTTTAAAAAGATAAAAATTAGTTGTATCACCTTCCATGGTTGTTGGTAATGCAAATATCACTTCTTTAACTTCATTTTCTTCAATGTTCTTTATAAGTAAATTTATGCTTAAATCATTAGGGCCAATACCATCCATCGGACTAATAATTCCTCCCAGAACATGATAGACTCCATTATATTGATGAGTGTTTTCAATAGCCATTACATCTTTAATATTCTCCACAATACAAACTATTTCACTATTTCTGGATGAATTAGAGCAAATGTTACATATTTCGTGATCGGAGATATTGTTACATTTTTTACAATGATTTATTTCTTTTCGCAATTGAATCATAGCTTCACCAAAAGCCTGAACCTCTTCTACATCTTTCTTTAACAAATGCAAAACTAATCTCAATGCTGTTTTTTTTCCAATTCCCGGTAGTTTTGAGAATTCGTTAACGGCATTTTCAAGTAAATGAGATGAATAATTAGTTAAATCCATAAAATACTACAGAATAAAAATTTTCAATAAAATTAGGAAAATTAGTATAATAATAATGGTTATTTTTTGATAGTTCGATGTAAAATGTAGTTTTACAGTTTGTGTAATTCGCCCTTGTTGGTGTCATCACCAACAAGACAAAATTATTTTTTTTATGTCCTCACAGTTAATAGCATTTATTATTCTTGCCTATTTTATTGTTTTACTGGCAATCTCGCATTTTACAAGCAGAAAAGCTAGTAATGCAGCATTTTTTCTTGGTAACAAACAATCTCCCTGGTATGTGGTAGCATTTGGAATGATTGGTGCTTCACTATCAGGAGTAACCTTCATTTCTGTTCCGGGATGGGTTGGAAGCAGCCAGTTTTCATACATGCAAATCGTTTTGGGTTATTTGGTGGGGTATTTTGTAATTGCCAATGTGCTCATGCCTCTTTACTATAGATTAAATTTAACTTCTATCTATACTTATTTAGAACAGCGATTTGGTTATTATGCTTATAAAACCGGTGCCTTATTCTTTTTATTATCCAGAATCATTGGAGCTTCATTCAGGTTATTTTTAGTAGCCAGTGTGCTTCAAATTACTATTTTCAACAACTGGAATATACCTTTTTTTGTTACTGTTGGGATTACCATTTTTTTAATTTGGTTATATACTTTCAGAGGCGGAATAAAAACAATTATCTGGACAGATAGTTTGCAAACTTTTTTCATGTTAACATCTGTAGGATTAAGTGTTTATTTTATTTCACAAGCCTTAGGTTTTGATTTTACAGAAATGGTTTCATCAATAAAAAATAGTGAGTTGTCGAAAACTTTCTTTTTCGATGACTGGAGAGATAAACGTTTCTTTTTTAAGGAATTCTTTAGCGGTGCTTTTATAGCTATAGTTATGACCGGCCTGGATCAGGATATGATGCAGAAAAATCTTAGTTGTAGAAATATTCAGGAAGCCAAAAAGAATATGTATTGGTTTAGTATAATATTAGTTCCTGTAAACCTGTTGTTCATGTCACTTGGTGTGTTGCTTTTCATATTTGCTGAAAGAACCGGAATTTCTATTCCTTCACAAACCGATGATTTATTCCCATTGATTGCAACAGGTGGTTATTTATCAATTGCTATTGGAATAAGTTTTATTTTGGGTTTAATTGCAGCAGCTTATTCGAGCGCCGATTCTGCATTAACAGCCCTAACAACTTCATTTACAGTTGATATTTTGAATACAAAGCATAAAGATGAAATTTCATTGAGAAAAACAAGAATTCTGGTTCATGTATTTGTTTCAATCATATTAGGAATTGTTATAATGGTATTTAAAGCTATTAATAATGAAAATGTTATAAGTGCAATATTCAGGGTTGCAGGTTATACATACGGCCCATTGCTGGGTTTGTATGCATTTGGATTATTCACGAAATATAAGGTAAAAGACAAATTAATTCCGCTTATCGCAATTTTATCTCCTGTAATTTGTTACTTCTTAAGCCTTTATTCAAAAGAATTACTTAATGGATATCAATTTGGTTTTGAGTTACTTATTTTGAATGGATTAATAACTTTCGTGGGATTGTATTTAGTAAGAATTAGAAAATATTGATAATATACATTTAACCTGTATTACTAAGTTGCTTAAGAAATTTTGTGATAGCAAATCGCTTAATTTAGGTTATTAATTATGTATGTAATGGCTAAATATTATTTTGTAGTAGTTGGTTTTAATTAGAAAAAATTCAGATAAGCAGCTATAAATCAGACTATTCTATTCAAAAGAAAAATCGCTCAATAATATTATTAAAATCATTATTAAAATGTAATAAAAAAATGCGCTAATCTTTTTCATTTTTCTTATCTTTATAAGTTGAACTCTTAATTTCTCTTTTTTGGAAAAGACACCTGATGTTAGATAGGTAATTGATACAAATTGGAATTAAATCAGGCTTTTAAGGTATGAACATCAGGTGTCTTTCTATTATTATTGAACTCTTTTTTACTTCCTATTATATATTAACCGGCTAATCTTTTTAATTTCAGTTAAAATTGTTACATATTTAATTAAACCTGATTTTGGTTTATATATACTATAGATGAATAAAAATAATTTTGGTTGCGTCCAACTTATTTTAATATTCCAATTTGTAATCCTATTGTTGGTAAAACCCCTGAATAATCAATATTTCGCCAGCTTTTATATTTTGTAAACCCCTTTTCATTTTCATACTGGCTAAGGCGCATTAATCCTCCGGAGTATAGATCTAATGAAAGGACTTTAAGTAAAGTAAATTTGTAGCCTAAAATAACCCCTCCTGAAAATACGTCAAGTTTTTGGGTAACTTCTTTCTCAATATAATTATCGTTAATGTATTCACCGGTTTTACCTGTAATTTTAACTTTCCTGTACATTAAGAGTGGAGCTGCGTATAAACCAAG
>DAOVJU010000057.1 GCA_030632095.1 Chlorobiota bacterium | reverse complement strand
TTCTTCTACTAATTTATTAATAATAACAGCTCGCAAATATGCAATTTGCTCATTCAGGTCAGTTACTTGTTTGAAAGTATTATTTATATAGTCCAGTTCTTTTTTATTTGAATCCGGATCAAAGAAATTTAAAAATATTTTTTTTGTTTCCTCATTGTTTATAATCTGAAGTTTATGAGCATCTTCAATATCCATTACCTGGTAGCATATATCATCAGCGGCTTCAACTAAATAAACAAGGGGATGGCGTGCAAAGACAGCCTTGTTTTCATCAATACATTTAATTTTTAATTCATTTGCTATTTTTAAATAAGTTTCTTTTTCTGACTGGAAGAAACCATATTTTTTCTTGTGATTTGATGAATCATATGGATATTTAATAATAGCTGCGAGCGTTGAATAAGTAAGGGCAAAGCCACCTTTTCTTCTACCTTCAAGTTGATGGGTTAATAAACGAAGTGCATTTGCATTGCCTTCGAAATTCAGTAGATCATTCCATTCTTTTTCAGTAACTTTATTTTGAATTTCGTTCGAAAATCTTTTTGTTTTAACAATGCCGGAAGTAACCTCCATGCTCATAGAGGTTTCATCTGAACTATGCTTACTAAAATAAGTAGAAATTGCATCTTCACCTGAATGTCCAAAAGGTGGATTACCAAGATCATGGGCTAAACATCCTGCTGCAACTATTGAACCTATCTCAGAAATTGTTGTTTGATCAGTATTTTTATCTATTCCTGAAATACTGTTTATCACCAGGTTGCCCAATGACCGTCCTACACTGGCAACTTCCAGGCTATGTGTTAACCGGTTATGAACAAATATTTTTCCTGGTAATGGAAAAACCTGGGTTTTATTTTGCAGCCTGCGAAATGGCGAAGAAAATAATATTCTATCATAGTCTCGTTGAAATTGATTTCTTGCAATTTCTTTGTTTATTCGATCAGAATCTTCCAATCCGAACCGTTTTGCTGATAAAAGCTTATTCCATTCCACTTCCTAAAGATGATTTTTTTATTATGGAGCTTTTGTAGTTTTTTCTTCTTTTGCTTCTTTACTAACACCAGTTTTAGCAGGTTCACCGGTTTTCTGAACATCTGCAAGCATTTTATTTAAACGATCGAAATAATTATCAACTTTATTCATTAGATCCTCGTTAATCTTCTTGTAATGCGCCTTAACCAGTTTCCTATTATCCTTTTCATCCGGATGATTAACCCGCATTCTTAATTCATTTCTGAGATTAATTGTGTCTTTAATTATTTTGTCAGCTTCTTTATGGTTTTTGTCCGGGAACAGGTATTTGAATGTATAACAATCTGAAATCACTTCAAAAACCAGGTATTCAATATCTTTTTTAATATTTCTTCTATTAGCCATAGGATTAGGTTTTTTAGTTCATGTAAAAATATCAATTATTTCTTCAATGTTTTCAACTTCATAGAATTTGTTTGATTCTATTTTCGAGTTAATTTGTTCGTATTGCCATGTTGTGTGATAAGGTACATAGACAGCGTAACTCCCAATTTCGAGAACTGGGAATATATCTGATTTTAAAGAATTTCCGATCATAATAAACTCTTCAGGTTTAATATCAAGATGCTTTAGAAGGGTAGTATAATGATTGGTTTTTTTGTCACTCATTACTTCAATATGATGAAAATAATTTGCAAGTTCCGATTTGTTTAATTTGCGTTCCTGGTCGAGCAGATCGCCTTTAGTTACCACAATTAATTTATAATTCGGGAATAAAAAATCAAGTACTTTTTTTACACCATTTAATAAAACTATTGGTTTGTTCAATTGTTCTTTTCCTAATTGTATAATTGAATTAATTATTTTCGGATCAAGTTTTGAATTGGTTATTTCCAGGGCAGTTTCAATTAAGGAAAGAATAAAAGCTTTTGCACCATATCCGTACAAATCCATATTTTTAACTTCTACCTGAAAAAGCTCATTAGAAATTTGATCTTCAGGTAAATATTCCTTCAATAATAAGGCAAACTTTTTCTCTGTTTCCTTATAATAAAATTCATTGATCCATAGGGTGTCGTCAGCATCGAAACCAATTACTTTTATTTTATTCTTCATTTTTAGTTAGTGGTTTTAGTCAATATGTTTTCCAAATATAACATGATTTAGAAGTTTTGAAGCGATACCTTTACGATGATGGTTCTGATCAATGTAATAACTTACTTCAGCAGTATGTTTAAAAGCCATTCTCCCTTCACGATACGAACTTAGACTACACCAACCAATTACTTCATTATTTTCTTCAGTTACGAAAACAGGGAATTGATCGGGCGTATGTTTTTCAAACCAGTTTTTCTGAAAATTATATTATTTTTTTTCTTCAGGAAACTTGTAGAATATTTTACTTACGATCTTCCAACCCGATTCAAACTTATAAAGAGAAAGGTAATCGACATAAGTTAGTTTTTCTCCCACGTAAAATTCTATTTTTGCAACGGCGGCTGTTCCTGTTACATCAACAGAAAGAAATTTAATGCTTACTTTTTCTTCATCCTTTTTTGGCTTTTTACCTTCAGCAATGTCTCTTTTTACACTTTCTTTCCATGAATAAATATGATATTCCCACATATCATCCCCTTTACCTATTCCAAGTAATTCAAAGGCCGGATGAAAACCATTGTCGATCTTTTCAAAATTGCCTTCATTCTGGAGCCCTTCAACATAAGCTGATTGTATAACTTTTTTTACAGCATCAATATCTGCCTGGTTATCAGCGCCAGCCTGTGCAAATATTGAAAACGAGAACATTGATACTAAAAAAACGGATAGAACTAATTTTTTCATAATAAATTGAATTTTTAGTTTAACATAAATGTGAATCTTTTTGTTTTACAAGATAATTTTAATAAAGTAAAATATAAAAGTATTTTAACCTGCTTTGCAAGTTAATAATTATAACAAACTGATTTCAAGAACTATCAAATTTAAAAATTTCCGCAGGGGGGACTACGGATTTTTTTCTCCAGAATGGAACATATTTATAGTGCATCAGATCATATATCTGCTTAGCTTTATTTGTTGGTTCAGTGCATTGGCGTATAGAAACTATTTCGTTTTTAATATTCTCTATGCTTGTGGTTACACACTTTTGTGTATTCATTATACGAACTATTTCCTTCCAGTCTGAACTAAATCCTTTTTGTTTTAATTGATGCCTTACTGTTGATACTAACCAGTAAGCAAGTAAACCTAAATTAAGATGGGCCATTGAGGCTTCATCAGTTTTATGGTAGATAGGGCGTAAATCCAAGTCTGTTTTCAAGACCCTAAATGTATATTCTATCTCTCTGATAATATTATAAATTGTCCAAAGTGTTCTCTCGTCTTTTTCATTTAATGAAGTTCGCAAAAAATAAATACCGGCTTTTTTGTCCGGATCTTCTCCTTTTTTATGTTTGCAACTTATGCCGGTTGCTATTCCTTTACCATTGTCAGTAACTTTAATATTGTAATACTTGTGTACTGATGGATATTTCTGTTTTAACCTGCCTACTCTCTCATGTACTTTATCAAACTTTTTTGTTCCGCCTTTTTTGTTTATCCCTTCATCTATGCTTTTAATGCCTTCTTCAAATCGCTGGGCCAGTAATCCGTTCATACTATTTTCCTTCAATGCTTTTGCATGACTCCTTACCCATAAATAATGGTCGTTATCTTTGTTGGTTTTTACTTTTAACAGTTCTATGGTTTGTTTCTTTTTGTCTTTTATTTTTACAGGCCTGCTAGAAGTATCTGCATAATATTCTTTAAGGTTTGACCGGGATACACATAGGTAATCATAGCCTCTTCTTTTCAGCATACAAACATTATCATCTGTAGCTATTCCGGCATCCATTACAACAATAGGTTTCCGTTTAATAAAAGATGTTTGATTGCTGAGTGTATCTACAACTGTTTCCAAAGTTTTACTGTCAGACATATTACCCTCAAAAATGTTGGAGTATTTTAAAAAGCCTTCCCTGTTTATAACAATAGCCAATACAACTAAACGGGCATTTTTACGTTTTTCTTTGCTGCGGCCAAATTTGGCTATCTTACTTCCCTGCATTCGGCCTTCAAAATAAGTATTTGTCAAATCATATAAAATAATCTTGTCATCTAAATCAAACAGTTCATTGGTGCGTCTTGACAAGTATTTCTCTAATTGACTCTTAACAGAATATAAGCTGTTGGAGATCCCATATAATTGATCTTTCGTTACTTTATCTTTTTCAAATCCAGTTAACTCACAAATAGCTGAGTTCTCCTTTATGTAAGATACAGTTTTAAGTTCTGAGGCTGGAAATACTGCTCGACTTATAATATGTGTAGCTGCCAGAGATATCTTTTCTTCCGGCCATTTTTGTTGCTGCAAAAATTCACCTATACCCAATTGATCAAATGCTTGCTTGCAAAGCCACTCTGAACCTATTTCATTTGCATCTTTGTTTTTCATTGTAGACATATCTACTGTTTCCCAGTCAGCATTAACATCATAACGTTTCTTCTTTAATATTTCATTATAAAAATGACGGGCAAGATTTTCTATTTTTTTCTCGATTTCATAAACTTGAAGTTTGTTAATACCGTTTTTTAGCATTTCTTCTACACGCTTGGCCAGAAGCTTCTTTTCCTCTACAGTTTCTAATTCTTCCAACTTACCAAATCCAATAATAGTACGGTGACGAATGTGGTCATCAAAACGATAACTCTCACAAAGTCTATAAATAGTATATCGTTCTTTAGTAGTGCGATTATATTTTGGAAATGGCTTTATAAACATAAAGCAATATTACTCGTTAACCAGCTAATTATCAATAGGCCAGGTAGGTCTACATTTGGAAAGAGAAAAAACCACAAAACAAATATGACTGATAATCAAGAACATAACAATTTAGCGTTCTTGAATTGTTAATAAATAATGAGGTTATTAACCAAATTTTCTATATTTCAGAGCCAAACCACGCAATGTCGGTTAAGGAATTATAGTAATGTTAAAGTTGGTTTTACGAATAATCCTGAAAGCAGAATTACTAAACATAAGCTAGACACAATTGGATGGGATAGAATGATAGTTATTTATGAAACTAGTTCAATAAATTTTGTAAAGAAGATTGAAACTATATTGATTGAAAATAATTGGGATTATGTAGAAAATATAATTTCTGGTGGTGGTGGAAGAACTGGTGAAGGCTATCAATATATTTATGTTTTGTTAAAGGAATAAATTTCTTCTTGTTTAAATAATTATGAAAATGAAGAAAAGAAAAATGCAATCGGCAATTCGTAAAGAGCTTTTAGAACCAATCGGTTTAATTAGTGTAAATTTTGGAATGCTTGAAAGCGGCCTGGAATTTTTTATTTGGATTTTAATTAGTAAAAATCAAAGGATCGGTCAGATTGTAACTGCGCAGTTATCATATAAAAAATTAGTTGATGTGTTCAGTTCTTTATTTAGAGAACTAGTTAAAGACAATCAATATTATGATGAATTTGAAGATATAAGAAAAAGATTGCATAAGGCTGAAGAAATAAGAAATGCAATAATACATTCGCGATGGGGTGCAAGCAGGCAGCAAAATTCAAGTCTAAGAATAAAAACAACAGCAACCTCTAAAAAGGGAATTGAATTTAAACATGAAACAATATCATTGGAAGAAATAAAAAATATTGCTGATAATATTGCTATACTAGCCAGTGATTTAAGTGATCTTCTTTTCAAAATTATTGGTAAGTAAACATGAAATGATTGCAAACAAAAATCCAGAACCAGGTGAGATATCCTAAAAGTGATTGCATTTTTGTACTTAAAGAAGATTTCGAGCAGCTGGATCTGGATGTAATGTGATTAAGATGGAGTTGCTAAATTCCGGGATTCTAATAATTTTAAAAAATCAAACTGAAGGCTGTTTCAACATTTTTATCATGAATGCTGGCAATTTTAATACTATTGAACTTCAAAACATTATTTTTAACAGTTAGTGCAATATCATCTAAATCATAAATATTGATTTTTCTAATATTTAATGTTAAACTTTTCTTAATTTTAAAATTCACAAAACTTTAAATAAAGTATCATGGATAACGAATTGCTTAAAAAGATCTTAGAAAACCAGGAATTAATGCTTGGTAAATTAAATGAAATGAACGATCGTTCGTTAGAAATATCAAATTTTATTAAGGAAAGATTAAACTATGAGAATCAACTGGAGAATTTAATGGAAGCTGTTGACGACAGAACTATAAAACTGGATGCTAGTGTTAAAGCTAAACTTGATTATGAGAATCAACTGGAGAATTTAATGGAAGCTGTTGATGACAGAACAAAACAGATTCTTGAAATGTTGAAAAAATAAAGATTTCAGGTTTTTAAAAGAAAACAGCTAAAACATAAAACATTACTCTGGAATTTGAATCAATAATTCCATCCAGAATAGTTATTCCTTTATGAATATTATATAATGTCTAATAAATAATCATACAATTATCAGTTTTGTCACCTTAATTATCAGGGAGTTGCAAAAGTATCTCGTTTTCAATGTACCCACCTGCCGAAGTATTCTTTACAGCGGGCAGGTATAAATTCTACATAATTTGTCAAATTTATTAAGCATGAAAAAAACAGGCATCTTAATTATCGTTATTAGTTTCTTTTTTAACATAAATGGAAATTCTCAAGATTATTGGTCGCTTGAACGTTGCATACATTATGCACATGAAAACAATTTGCAAATTAAACAAGCTGAACTTTCTGCAAACCTTTCTGATAATACTTTAAAAAGATCAAAAGCTGCTGTATTGCCTGATCTGAATTTTGGAGCCAGTCAATCTTTTAGTTATGGTAAAAGCGTTGATCCGTTTACACAAGGATTTCAAGAACAAAATGTAAAATCTACCAATTTGGGACTAAGTTCCAGTTGGGATTTATTCCGGGGATTCCAAAATTATAATACTATTCAGCAAAGTGAATTGGATTTAAAAGCAAGCTTGCAGGATGTAGAACGAATAAAGAACGATATTTCCCTGAATATAGCTTCTGCCTATTTGCAGATACTATTTAGTTACGAGTTGGTTGAGATTTCCAAAAACCAAATGGGAACAACCATCCAGCAGGTAGAACGTACACAGAAACTGGTAGAAGCAGGTAGTGTAGCCAGAGGAAATTTACTTGAAATTGAATCACAATTAGCCCAGGAAGAATTACAATTGGTTAATGCTCAAAACCAGCTAATAACTTCTTATTTAACATTATCACAATTTTTAGATCTTGATTCGGTTGAGGGTTTCATTATTGAAAGGCCGGAATTACCAGAATTACTTGAAGAGGAAATTAGTTTGACAGTAAATGATATTTACAACATAGCTAAAGGAATATTACCTCAAATTAAAAGACAGGAATATCGTTTACAAAGCTCTGAAAAAGAACTGGCATTAGCCAGAGGGTATTTATTGCCTAACTTAAGATTAAACACTTCTTATGGAACAGGGTATTCTGATGCAATTACTTTAATTGATTCAGTAACATTAATGCCCATTGATTATCCGTTTAAAGATCAAATTGGTGATAATAAGAGTTTTTCCTTTAGTTTGAATTTGCAAATTCCGATTTTTAATAAGTTACAAGTGAAAACTGCCATGGACAATGCGAAGATCAATGTATTACAGTCACAGAATGAATACCAGCTCGTGACTGACCAATTATACAAAGACATTCAGCAGGCGCATTCAAATGCCACTGCATCATTAAAGAAATACATCGCATCAAAAAAGGCGGTTCAAAGTACCAGGGAGGCTTTTCGTTACACGGAACAAAAATATGAAGTAGGTAATGTAAATTCAGTAGATTATGCCATAGCAAAAACCAATTTACTCAGGGCAAGGTCAGATAACCTACAGGCAAAGTATGAATACATGTTTTCAATGAAAATTCTCGATTTTTATCGCGGGAAACAATTTATTTTATAATCTTTTTTTTGTTGGTTAAGTTTTAGGTTAGTTAAAAGAGGGCGTTATTTTATATAGCGGCCTCTTTTTTTTAGTGAGACTAATCCCGATCAGGAACTGCATCGGGATTGTATTATTAAAAGCTGCTTTATTATAGTCGAACTAATCCCGATCACATTTCCAAGTATTTATTATTTTTGGGTGTATGACAAAATCCACTTTTTACCCATAAATCCCCTAAAGAGAGCCGGCGTATGAGATTTACTTCCATCATAATTTCTATATAATATCACTGTTTAGTGCGGGTGGCCCCCTTCAGGGGATTAAGGGGCAAGTGAGGGCAACGAAATATTTTTCACTTTGTAGTAAAACTTTAAATATCTTTAAAAGAGAAATATGTAGTCCATTGAAACAGGAAAAGATATAAAATGAAAAAGGAGCAAAAAATATATTGCTCCCTTTTTAATATTGTAATAACAAGAGATTATTTTGTACCTTTTCGCGTTGAGTAATTAATTTTCAAGGCATTGCACTTTCTAAGTTCCTGTTTTATATCAGTAACAATACCCATTCTTGTATAACCATCAACTTTAAGTGAAGTTGTCATTAAAGGAACTTCCTTTTCATCTCTTGCATCTCTTTCAGCAGAAATATAATCCTGAATATCTGAGATTTTAGCAAATTGATCATTTAGCTGTATTCTTGGTTCCGTTCCATACAACGCTACATAGCTTCTTCTTGGTGAACCAACATAGATGTAACTAACCAGGGACTTTCTCTCTAGCTTTTTAACTTCAGTTGCCTTGGGAACATTTACACTTATTTTTAATTCCGTTTCACGCATTACTGTACTTACCATAAAAAAGAATAAAAGCATAAATACAATATCTGGCAATGAAGCTGTCGATACTGCCGGCATTCCGCCTTTTCCTTTTCTTCTAAATTTTGACATGATTAATCTCCTCCAATATTTTTAGGTTCAGCTTCAGAAATTGGAACCGGTACATACTTGCGAATAGCATTTCTCTTATCCTTAGTTATGTCTTTATAAAGTTTTCCAAACTTTTTCATAGCAACATCATTACGAATTTCATTTCCTGCTGTTATCAATTCATTTGTAACAGCAATATATGTTTCATATGAAGTTCCCCTATCCGTTTGTAATGATATAATTCCTTTTGAGACCCTTGATTTACCAAAATAAGGAATATCAACGTCTTTCTTATCCGGCAAATCTTTCTTGTCTTGAGGATTTAAAATAAACTCTTTCGCTTTATCCTTAAGTTGTTTAATACTAATAGGTTCACCTTCAACTAAAAGCTGATTGTTTTTATTAACAAGAACAACAAAAACATTCCTCTCTTTAATTGGAGGAGGAGGTTCAGCATCATCTGGTATTGGCGGTGGTAACACCCTCATTATACCAGAGTCAATATCCATTGTAGTCGCCACAAGAAAGAATATGAGCAACATAAATGCAATATCAGCCATTGAGCCACCGCTGATTTCTGGAGGAGTTCTTTTAGCCATATTTATATTTTCTTATTAATTAAATAAAAATCGTTACACTTAAACAATAATAATTTTTTAAACTAACTTAACATATTCTTAATTGATGCGTATAACATACTACCAATAGCAGAAATTGCAAGTATGTATGTTACAACCAGAACTGTTCCTACATAACGTGAAATTGCAGGTGTAAGGTTAAAATCATTAACACCTGGGAACTGTGGTATTTCCGGAGATGCAATTAACCATGCAATAAAAACCAACACTACTAGTATTCCTAAACTTATTAATCCTCGTTTAGCTGATTTTGCACTGCTAAAAATTCTTACAAATGAAAATGCAAGTGTTGCAGCAGTAGCAATGAAAAACAAGAGATAAGCCCATATAAGGAATAGATTTTCAGTTATAGCTCCTGAGTAAAATAGTATTGCAGCTAATGCAGAAATACCCATTAAAACATAAGAAGCAATTGAAACATATTTGGATATATTACTATTCATAATATTTATTTTTTCATGTTATATTTAGTCAAAATATCTATCAATGAAATAGATGCATCTTCCATATTGTTAACAATACCATCTATCTCGGCTACAATATAATTATAGAAAACCTGTAGTATCATAGCTACGATCAATCCGGAAACAGTTGTAATTAAAGCTACAGAAATACCACCGGCAACAAGCGAAGGAGAAATATCACCAGCAGCTTTAATTGCATCAAATGCTCCAATCATACCAATTACTGTTCCCATGAATCCTAACATTGGTGCAAGTGCAATAAATAATGAGATCCACGAAAGGCCTTTTTCTAATAAGCCCATTTGAACACTTCCATATGCAACTACCGATTTTTCTACAACATCAAGACCTTCTTCAGATCGGTCTAAACCCTGATAAAAAATACTTGCAACAGGACCTTTTGTATTACGACAAATTTCTTTAGCTGCCTCAATGCCACCTGAATTTAATGCTTCTTCAACACCGGTTAGAAGTTTTTCGGTATTGGTTTTGGCAAGACTTAAATAAATAATTCTTTCAATAGCCAAAGCTAAACCAAAAATTAAAGCAAGCAATACAACTCCCATAAAACCTGCGCCACCTTCAATAAACTTTTGTTTTACTTGCTGGTGCATGCCTGTTTTTTGTGGTGCAGCTTTTTCTTCAGGTTCTATAACTTCTTCAGATTCTGCAGGTTGCTCAGAAACTGTTGTGTCTTGTTCTTCAACCATTGCTGAATCTGTTGCTTCATTAACAACAGCAGTATCTTCAGTTATTTCAGTTGTAGTTTCGTCAGTTTCATCCTGAGCAATTACATTGTTAGATACTCCATACATAAGTATCCCAAAAACAGCTAAAAGTGCTAATAGTTTTTTCATAATTCGAACTTTAAGTTTAAAAAAAACGTATTTATTAATTATAAAATTATTGAAAGCTACAAATTAACAAAAAATAATTGTGCATAACAATTATTTACAACTATCTATAGTTATTCTTCTTTAAAATATCTTTTCTCATTAATTAATTAATTAAATCTGGCGGAGAAGAAGGGATTCGAACCCCCGATTCCGTTCCACACGGAATACACGCTTTCCAGGCGTGCGCCTTCGACCACTCGGCCACTTCTCCAAATAACTGAACTCCAAAATACAACAAAAATGTAAAAAAGTGAAAAGTAAAAGCCATTTGTTTAATTATGAAAATAAATTATTTATTAAACAGTGATTTCTCCACTTATTGATTTTTC
>DAOVJU010000033.1 GCA_030632095.1 Chlorobiota bacterium | reverse complement strand
CATGCCAGAACCAGGGTGCAAATGTACAAAGGTTCAGCCGACTGGACCTTGATTGGTGAAGTAAAAAACAACCCCAGAATGCATATCCCCATTATTGGGAATGGTGATGTAGATAATCCTGAAGCAGCAAAAGAAAAATTTGATAAATATGGAGTTGACGGGGTAATGATTGGAAGGCACTGCATTGGTAAACCCTGGCTCTTTAAAACCATAAAACATTACCTGGCAAATGATGAATTAATAGCTGATCCCGGTTTAAGAGAAAAAGTTGAAGTGGCAATAATACATTTGGAAAAATCAATTGATTGGAAAGGTTTGCCAACAGGCATTTATGAGATGCGGCGTCATTTTTCGAATTATTTTAAAGGCTTGCCAAATTTTAAGGATATAAGAATTAAACTTGTAACCTCTGAAGATGCTGAAGAATTGAAACAGATCTTATTAAGCATTCCGGACTTGTATCCTGAATATTGATTAGTAATTGAATATATATTTTATTTTTAATACCTTTCTATATTCAATATACCTTATATATGAAAATATTTTTCACTGATATAAGATTTTTATTTATTCTGATTAATGTTTTCGTATTAGTTAATTTTTCATTTGCAGCTAATGAAGAAATTGATAGCCTTGAGAATAAATTGGCTTCTGTTAACAATAGTGAAAAAGCTACCATTTTAAACAAGCTTTCAGAGTATTACTTACCTGTTGAAACAAATAAATCATTAAAATACGCAAAAGAAGCATTGCGAATTTCTATAATGATCAATGATTCAGTAAACCTTTCGCTTGCTTATCTTAATCTGGGGCGTTTTCAGGCAAATTATGGCGATTCGGAAAAAGCACTGGGTTATTACCTTAATTCACTGCAAATAAGTGAACAAATAAACTATCCGGAAGGACTGGGAAGGACTTATAATAACCTTGGGTTAATACACTGGAAATTAGGCGAGAACAAAAAGGCAATTACAAATTTTAAGCTTGCGCAAGATTATTTTATGAAAATAAATAATATTGAACACATAGCAAGCACAATAAACAACCTTGGCATTATTTACGTGGAAAATCAAGATTATGAAAACGGAATTAAAAATTTCAAAAAATCATTACACTTAATGAAAGAATTAGGTAATCTTCATAAGGTGGCAATAGCGCTTAATAATGTTGGTTACGTATATGAATTAATGGAAGATTATGAATCCGGGCTTTATTATTATAGCAAATCATTAAAGTTAGCAGATTCACTCCAACTAAAATGGAGTATAGCAAATTCTTTATCAAACATTGGAAATATATATTACAAAAAAGGACAATATTTTAAAGCCATTAAGCTTATAGATCAAGCACTCCTGATAGCACAGGAAATAAATGCTAAAACCATAATCCTTGAGTGCGCCGATCAATTATCAACAATATACAGCGAATCAGGTTCTTATAAGAAAGCATTTGAATACAATAAATTGCATTCATCCATAAAAGACAGCATTGTAAATGAGAAAAAAAACAAGCAGATCATAGAAATGCAAACCCGTTACGAAACCGAAAAAAAAGAAAAAGAAATACAACTACTTCAAACGAAAAATGAAATTGCATCTTTAAAATTAAACAGACAAAAGAATTTTAATTATTTCATTATTTCTGTTGTTCTATTTTTGTCTATAATTATTTACATTATTTATTCTGCTTATAAATCAAAACAAAAAATAAACAAATTATTGCAGCTTAAAAATCAGGAAATAACACAACAAAAAGAAGAAATACAAGCTCAAACTGATAGTATAGTACAACAAGCATATTTGTTAGAACAAGCAAATATTGAACTTGAAAAGCTATCTATTGTTGCACGTGAAACAAATAATGGTGTCATAATAATGGATGAACACTGTAATTTAGAATGGGTAAACCCTGGTTTTACCAGGATGTTTGGATTCACATTAACTCAACTTGAAGACGAGAGAGGTAGAAATCTTTATCAGATAAGCAATAATTTATTAATTAGAGAAAAACTTGATGAATTAAAAAAAAATAAAAAATCCATTATATACGAATCAGAAAATATTACTCGCAGTGGTAAAAAACTTTGGGTTCAAACTGCAATAACACCAATTTTAAACGATAAAAAAGAAATAATTAAGTTAATTGCTATTGATTCAGATATCACGGTATTAAAAAAAGCTGAAAAAGAAATTATACATCAACGTGATGAAATATCTGAACAAAAAAAGGAAATCACTGATAGTATTATTTACTCAAAACATATTCAGACTGCCATATTACCATCCCGGGAATTAATTGACACTATTATTCCTGAGTCATTTATTCTTTATAAACCAAAAGATATTATTGGAGGAGATTTTTATTGGATAAATAAAAATAATAATACAATAGTAGTAGCTGTTGTCGATTGTACTGGTCATGGAGTTCCCGGGGCATTAATGAGCATGCTGGGAATTACTTTTTTAAATGAAATTGTAAAAAATAAAAACATTACTGATCCGGGAGAGATCCTTGATTTAATGAGGCTTAAAATAATTAGAACGTTACATCAAACAGATAAAGTTGACAGCTCAAAAGACGGAATGGATATTGCTATTTGTACCATATTTCCTGAACTTGGAAAATTAAAATATGCCGGAGCAAACAATCCGGTGACTTTAATTTCTGATGATAATGTTATTGAATTGAAACCTGATAAAATGCCGGTAAGTTTAACTCATAAAATTGACACTTCATTTACTACACAAGAAGAAAACTACAATCCCGGAACAATGCTTTATTTGTATAGTGATGGTTATTCAGATCAATTTGGCGGATCAGCAGGTAAGAAATTCTTAAAGAATAAGTTTAAGAATCTTTTGAAAGAAATGAGTCAAATGAATATAAATTTACAGTATGAAACTGTTAAAAGAACATTTGAAAGCTGGAAAGGAAATGAAGAACAGGTTGATGATGTTCTTGTTATAGGAATAAAACTTTAATAACCGGAAATGAATAAAACATATTATTTAATACTTTTTCTTCTTTTATTTCAACACTTTGGGGCTGATTCACAAGATGTTAGCGGAAGCGCCATTCCTTATATTCAGTATTATAATGATAAAGATTATAATACTCCGGAAAACCAAACCTGGGCAATCTTACAAGATAAAAGAGGCATAATGTACTTTGGAAATAATGCAGGACTTCTGGAATTTGACGGTAAAACATGGAGATTGATCAGAATGCCTAACAAATCTGTTGTTCGTTCGCTTGGGATGGATGAAACCGGGAAAATTTATGTGGGCGCTGGCGATGAATTTGGCTATATTGAAGCCGACTCGACAGGAACAATACAATACTATTCTTTAAGCAATATTGTACCTGAAAAATATCGTAATTTTGATGATGTCTGGCAAACTTTCATTATTAATGGTCAAATAATTTTGAGAACATCACCATATGTATTTCTATTAAGGGGAGATAAAATTAAAATTATAGAACCCGATGGCAGATTTCATTTATCATTTAATATAAACAGTAAATTTTATGTACGGGAACGCGGTAAAGGATTATTATATCTTGAAAACGATAGTTTAATTCTAATTCCAAACAGCCAGGTGTTTGCAAATCTTCGTATCTATGTAATGCTTCCTTACCAGACGGATAAATTTCTTATAGTTACTCGTGAAAATGGCATATATATATATTCTCCATCAGAGCATAATACGTTAAGTACATTTACAAAACCTGAAAAATTCAAAGAATTAGATGATTTTATAATTAAAAGTCAAATTTATTGTGGTGATACTTTAGATAAAAATCATATGTTATTAGGTACCATTCAAAATGGTCTTATAATAATTGATAATGATGGCAATATTATAAAACATTTAAATACTGAATCAGGATTACATAACAATACTATATATAACATATATATCAATGATGATAAGAGCTTATGGGTTGGTTTAAATAATGGCATTTCATATATTCCAATAAATTCGCAATTCAAGATGTTAAATAAAAAAAATGGTTTATTAGGAGCCGTTTACTATGCAACATCTTACGACAATGATATTTATACCGGTAATTCACTTGGTGTGTTTTATGAGTATGAACACAATAAATTTAAAATGGTTAAAAATTCCGTAGGACAAAGCTGGTTTTTAACTGAAATAAACAAGAATTTATATTGTGCAAATTTCGAAGGACTTTTAAGGATAAATAAAGAAGATGCAATTAATGTTGTCCCAATTGGTAATGTTTGGAAAATTATTGAATTAACTAACAATCCAGGGTATTATTTAGCCGGAACTGATGAAGGACTGGCTCTGTTCGAATTTACAAATAATGAAATAGCTTTTAAACATTGGATTGAAGGATTTGATGAAAGTACCCGGTACTTTCATGAAAGCAATTCTGGGAATATTTGGATAAGTAATTCTAATAAAGGCGTTTACAAACTTAAACTAAATCCGCAACTTGACCAGGTTACCTCTATAGAGTTTTACAACAGAGATAATGCTTTACCTGCCAATACAAATAATTATGTATTTAAAATAAATACCCCGGAGGGAAATTCCAGGATAATTTTTGGTACTGAAAAAGGCATTTATAAGTATAGTGCACAATCAAATAATTTCGTTCCTGATGAAATATTCAATCATCTTTTAACCGGCGAAGGACATGTTTTTTTGTTTGAACAGGATAAAAAAGGCAATATTTATTATGAGCAAGGTGAAGAAAAGGGCTTATTATTGCTACAAAATGATAACAGTTATAAGCTTATCAGAACACCGTTTTTAAAGATTGAAGGATTATTTATTGAAAATATTGCAATAATTGATTCTGCAACTGTTCTTTTTAGTAATAAAGATGGTATTATTCAATACAATCCATATGTAAAATATGGTTATAATAAATCATTCCCGGTATTAATCAGGAGAGTTCTTGCCAAAGATTCAATCATTTATGGTGGTGCTCATCGCACTAAAGAAATTAAGTATCTCCCTTATAAGAATAATGCTTTGCAATTTCAATATTCTGCATTGTTTTACGAAGACAATGATAAAACACAGTATAGCTATTACCTGGAAGGTTTCGATCCTGAAAATGAATGGTCTTCATGGTCGTTTAAAACTGAAAAAGAATACACAAACCTTACTGAAGGATTCTATTCATTTAAAGTAAAAGCAAGGAATGTTTATAAAAAGGAAAGTAATATTGCAATATATCAGTTTGAGATCTTACCACCCTGGCATCGTACTATTTTAGCATACATTTCATATACGATATTAATACTCCTGACAGTAATTTTTATTGTTAAGTATTATACAAGAAAATTAAAAAGAGACAAGATAAAACTTGAAAAGATAATAAAAGAAAGAACAAGAGAAATTTCAAAGCAAAACGAAGAAATACTTGAACAAAATACTGCAATACTTCAACAAAAAGAAGAAATACTAGCTCAAACTGATAGTATAGTACAACAAGCTTATTTGTTAGAACAAACAAATATTGAACTGGAACAGCAAAAAGAAGAAATACAAACACAAGCTGAACATTTAGCGGCAACTAATGTAGAGTTGGAGAAACTATCAATTGTAGCCAGTGAAACAGATAATAGTATCGTGATTACAGATGCGCAGGGTTATTTTGAATGGATAAATGAAGGATTCACCAAAATGTTTGGATACACTTTTGATGAATTAATTTCAGAAAAAGGAAATAATATAATAGATTCTAGTTCTAATCCGAAAATAAAAGAAATAATTCAATCTATTCAGGAAACAAAAAAGCCAAGTATTTACGTATCTGAAAATACTGCCAAATCAGGCAATAAAATTTGGGTTCAAACTACATTAACACCAATTCTTGATAAGAATGATAAAATTGTAAAGCTTGTTGCTATCGATTCAAATATATCAAAAATGAAAAAGGCTGAAATGGAAATCACCAGGCAAAGAGATGAGATATCCATGCAGAAAAAGGAAATAACCGATAGTATAATTTATTCTAAACATATCCAGACAGCTATCTTACCATCTCCTGAATTTTTTGCTGGCATTATTCCTGAAGCTTTTATTTTTTATAAACCAAAAGAGATAATTGGTGGAGATTTCTACTGGACTACAGAACAAGATAATAAAATCATTGTTGCCGTTGCCGATTGCACCGGTCACGGCGTCCCCGGTGCTTTAATGAGTATGATCGGGATAACATTTTTGAACGAAATCATCATCAATAAAAGAATAACCAATCCGGCGCAAATATTAACCAGGTTAAGAAACCGCGTAATTTCCGCTTTACACCAAACTGAATCAGAAAATAGTGCACAGGATGGAATGGATATTGCTTTATGTGTTATTGATACACACAAAAACACATTGCAATATGCCGGGGCAAATAATCCGATAATAATTTGTAAAAACGGAAAGTTCACCGAGTTAAAACCAGATAAAATACCCATTCGCTATTATTACATGTCAGACAAGGATTTTAGCGTTAAGGAAACAAAAATTACTAAAGAAGAAACCATTTATCTTTTCAGCGATGGCTTTGCCGACCAGTTTGGAGGAACTAAAAATAAAAAGTTCCTGAAAAGCAATTTTAAACAATTATTAGCTGAAATATCAGTACTACACATAAGTAAACAAGCCCAAAAGCTTGATCAGGTGTTTAATGATTGGAAATCAAGACAAGAGCAAGTAGATGATGTTACGGTTTTAGGATTTAAAATTTAAAACATTAATTCAATATTCTTTAAACGACAAGAATCATAAAGAATTTTTCATGATTTGATTGTTAATTGTATGTTTTTAAGTAAATTACTAATGTCTTTTACATCACAGTAAATGAAAATGATTAAAACAATAAAATTAATAAGCTCTGTATTTTTACTTGTGCTGACTTTAATTTATTTGAAAAGTTCAGGTCAAACTATTAAAAGCATTGGTGTACCTGCTATAAAAAACTACACCACTGAAGATTATAATTATGACCCTCAAAACTGGGATATTCTGCAAGACAACAGGGGTATATTGTTTTTTGGAAACACAAAAGGCCTTTTAGTTTTTGATGGAACTAACTGGCGAACATACGAATCGCCAAATAAAGCAGTAATTAGGTCATTAATTCGTGGAATTGACGGAAGAATTTATTATGGATTACAAGGAGATTTTGGTTATATCAAAATTGATTCAAACGCAATAGGAAATTTACAGTTTCATTCTTTATTGCATAAAATACCAAAACAACATCAGGATTTCATAGATGTATGGACACTTGTCCATACACCCGATGCATTAATTATAGAAACCAGTAATAAAATATTTTTAGTCAAAAATAATGGACAAACAAAAGTGTTTAAATCCGAACCCGGTTTTCATGTTACATTTTATGTTGACAGTACATTATATGTAAGAGAATGGGATAAAGGAATTTTAATTTTAAATGGTAATTCATTAGAGCTTATACCAGACGGGGAAAAATTTGCAAATGAGCGTGTTTATTCAATGTTGCCATTCGAAGTTAATAAATCAACAAACCGGGTTGAAAAATTGTTAATCATTGCCCAAAATTCAGGTGCGTTCATTTATGATAAGAAGAAAATTACAAAATGGAACATACCGGCAAATAAGCTTTTAATTGAAAGCAGGGTATATTTTGGGATTACAATATCTGATAAATACTTCGCATTTGGGACAGGCCAAAATGGAATAATTATTATTAATAAAAAGGGAGAACTTGTGCAACTTATAAATAAAAATGCCGGTTTACAATCAAATAATATAAATAAAATTTATCTGGATAAAAACGATAATTTATGGGCAGCATTAGATAATGGTATATCATTTATTGAAACTAATTCACCTTTCTCATACTATACAGAAGAATTAAGTAACCTTCCAAACAAACAAGTTGTATCAGAAATTCATAACAACATTTTATACATTGCAACTGAACAAGGGATCTATTATAAAGACTGGAATGTAGCTGAAAACACTTTAGATGAATTAAATCAATTTCAATTAATAAAAAACACTGAAGGACAAATATGGTCATTTCAAAAAATAAACAATAAACTTTACGCAAGCCGCAATCCCGGATTATTACTTATTGATGGTAAGTCAGCAAATTTACATTCATTTCCATACACAAATGTCTGGAATGTTTTGAAATTGTCAAAACATCCTGGTTTTGTTTTAGCTGGAACTTCCATGGGATTCGAACTACTTGAAATTGTTAATAACAAACTTATTTGGAAAGTAACCATAAATGGATATAACCAGGATAGCAGGAATTTTAATGAAGACAATGTGGGCAATATATGGTTTAGTAATAGCTTAAAAGGAGTTTACAAAGCAAGGTTTAATGAGCAATTAGATAGTTTGTTGATCCTGGATTTCTATGATTCAAAAAATGGGCTTCCATCTGATTTTGGAAATATAATTGTTGAAAATAAATTTCACATATTATCCAGGAACGAAAATGGTATATACATATATGACGAAAATGAAAATAATTTCAAAGAATATGTTCAATTCAATAAACATATTGATGAATTTAAAAACTTTGATGTTTTTGACTGTGATGAAGAAGGAAACTTCTGGTTTGTAAATAATGGCCAAATCGGATATATGGAAAAGCAAAACAACGGAGAATTTATTTATCACAATATAACATATAATAAATTTAAAAGCCTGAAAATACTACAGGTTGATAAATATAACGATTCAACAATATTTATTGAAACCAATAAAGAACTAATTCATTATAATCCAAAGATCAAAATCAGGATAGGTGATCAATATCCTGCACTTATACGAAAAATAGAAATAATTTCAACTGATTCATTGCTGTTCAACGGAAATTTCGTTGATAAGCAAGGTAATTTTATACTGAAACAACAAAACAAACTTCAGCTTGAATTACCATATAAATATAATTCCCTGCGGTTTAACTTTACGGCTTTGTATTATGAAGATAATGATAAGATAAAGTATGCAACGATTTTAAAAGGATTTGACAAAGACTGGTCAGATTGGACCAATGAAGTAAAAAAGGAATACATTAATATACCTGTTGGTGATTTTGCTTTCATGGTAAAAGCAAAAAATGTATATCAAAAAGAAAGCGATATAGCATCTTACAATTTTACTATTTTACCTCCCTGGTATCGGACAAATCTTGCATACATTATATATGTGCTGTTAGTTATTGTTATTATACGGTTAATTATTATTATTTACACGAAAAGATTGAAACAAGCCAATATAAGATTAGAAGACACTGTAAAATTGAGAACTTTCGAAATAGAACAACAAAAAGAAGAAATACTATCACAAGCTGAACAGCTAGCCTTATCCAACAAAGAACTGGAAAAACTTTCAATTGTAGCAAGCGAAACAAATAATGGTGTTATTATAATGGATCCGGATTTTAATATCGAATGGATCAATGAAGGTTTTACCAAAATGCTTGGGTATAATTTTGAACAATTAATTGCCGAAATTGGTAATAACCTAAGAATAACCAGTTTTAACACTAAAATCAATGAAAAATTAAATCAGTTAAAGCAAAAGAAAAAAACTATAATATATGAAGCTCAAAATGTAACGCGAAATAGTAAAAAAATCTGGGTGCAAACTACAATAACACCAATCCTGAATGATAAGAATGAAATTATAAAACTAATAGCCATAGAATCAGATGTTACAAAATTAAAAAAAGCCGAGCGCGAAATTATTAAACAACGAGATGCCATATTCAAACAAAAAAAAGAAATAACAGACAGTATAATTTATTCAAAACATATTCAAAAAGCCATTCTTCCTGAAACAGAATCGTTAAAAAAAATAATCCCGGAATCGTTTATATTTAATAGACCAAAAGAAATAATTGGAGGTGATTTTTACTGGTTAACAAAAAAGAAAAAGAAAATTATAATTGCAGTTGCCGACTGCACCGGACACGGAGTCCCGGGAGCTTTAATGAGCATGCTTGGTGTTACATTGCTTAACGAAATCGTTTTAAGCAAAAACATATATGACGCTGGAAAAATACTTGATGAATTAAAAACTAAAATGATAAAAACATTACATCAAACAAAAGATGAAAAAAGCAGCAATGACGGAATGGATATGGCCTTATGTGTGTTTGAACCAGGAAACAACAAAGTAAAATATGCTGGGGCCAACATACCATTTATAATTTGCAGAAGCGGAGAATTTACAGAACTTATGCCTGATAAAATGCACATCAGGCTTGACCAATATATTGATACACCATTTAATGTTTCTGAATTTAATTATACTAAAGATGATACTTTTTACTTGTTCAGTGATGGATATGCTGATCAGTTTGGCGGGAACGATGACAGGAAACTCTTGAAAAGTAACTTTAAAAAAATACTTAGCAATGCTTCAAATCTTGCAATTAACAAACAACTTGAATACATTTCCACAACATTTGATGACTGGAAAGGAAATAACGAACAAATAGATGATGTAATGGTTCTTGGCTTTAAAATTTAAATGTTTATCAATGCTACTGATCAAAATCTCACAATCATCAAGAATTTTAAAAGCATTCTTTTTGCAAATATTGCTTATTTTTTTCATCAATATTGGTATTGCACAAATTATACATTTTGACCCAAAAAAGTCTATTACACAATATTCAATTAAATCATGGACAATAGATGATGGCTTAGCTTCAAATGCTCTTCGCAATATTATCCAAACTGAAGATGGTTACATTTGGATTGCATCTTACGATGGTATAATTAGATTTGATGGTATCGACTTTCACACTTATAATTCATTCAATACCAGGACATTGCTCACCGATGCAATTAAAATATTACATGAAGATAAAAATGGGGTATTATGGATAGGGACTCAGAAAGGAATTATTCTTTATCAAAACAACAGGTTTTTTAAATATGCCGAACTTAAATTTCTTGATTCCTGTAATATAGAAACAATTTATGCTGATAAAAAGAACCATGTATGGATAGGAACAAATGCAAATGGATTATTTAAATACCAACCTGATACACTAATAAGCTACAAATTTTCGAATACCATAACACAAGGCACTATTCGTGCAATTTTTGAAGATAAAACCGGTATTATCTGGATTGGGACACTGAATGGTGAACTTTATAAATATACTGATTCACATTTCATTAAATGCTTTACCCTCGACAATTCAATTGGCATTTATTGTTTCCACCAGGATTCAGAAGGAACTATCCGGGTGGGAACCAGTAAAGGTATATTCCACTTAATCAATGATTCATTAACCAGGATTAAAATATTTAACATACAATTTATTAATGATATCATAGAAGACTCGTATGGTTTATTATGGATAGATTCATTTACTGAAGGCCTTTTCAGGTATAATAAAACACTTAACCAATTAGAACATTTTACACAAGCAGATGGCTTACCAAGCAATATGATGAGTAAAATTATTATTGACGATGAAGGTATTCTTTGGGGCACTACATATCGTAAAGGATTATTTCAAATTGTTGATGGAAAATTTACATGTTATTCAAAAGCCAAAGGTTTATCTTCTAATTTAGTAACAGCCATTTTAGAATATTCTGAAAATACATACTGGATAGCCACTGAGGCAGGAATAATTAATGTCCTTCAAAATGGAAATATTACTGAACTTACAACAAAAATTTCTTTACCCAGTTCCAGGATAAAGCACCTTTTTAAAGACAGCAAAGGAAATATATGGATAAGTACTTATGGTGGCATAGTTAAGAAAGGTCCGCACAAAGAAACCATATTTGATGTTAACAATGGTTTACCGGGTAATCTTATAAGATTGTGTTTTGAGGATTCGAAAGGCAACGTATGGGTTGGCTCCAATAATTCGGGATTGCATAAAATAAACCAGAATAATTCTGTTTTTACACTAAATACGAAAAACGGTTTAAGTTCTGATTTTGTAATGGCAATTATTGAAGATAATGAAGGAAATATTGTTGCCGGCACAAAGAATGGTTTAAATTTTATTAATAATGATAGAATTATTAAACAATATAAAACAAAAGATGGCTTGCCTGACAATTTTAGTTTTAATATTTATAAAGATACAGAAGGAATTCTATGGATTGCAACAAATAGCGGTTTAAGCAGGATGCATAATGGGTTATTTACGAATTACAGCATTGAAACCGGATTAATAACAAATATTGTTTATGACATATTAGAAGATAACCTTGGTTACTTTTGGTTGCCCGGGCCAAAGGGAATTACTAAAGTTTCTAAGCACCAGTTAAACCGTTTTGCCGAAGGAAAACTGCAACACATTAAATGTGATTTTTTTGATAAAAGTGACGGGATGAAAAACAGCGTTTGCCTGGGTGCAATGAAATATCTTAAATCATCTGATGGAAGATTATGGTTCCTGACTGCTAAAGGGATTGCTATAATTGATCCTGAAAATATTACATTGAATGACGAATTACCCAAAGTTGTTATAGAACAAATATATACCGGTAATGATATTTATTATCCTGATAAAAATATTGAGATTAAACCGGGAAATAAAAGATTTTATATTAAGTATTCGGCCCTGAGCTATATTGCCCCGGAGAAAATTAAATTCAAATACAAATTAGAACCCTTCGAAACTGAATGGTTCAATGCAAAAAATAAAAGAACAGCATTATATACAAATATTCAACCGGGCACATATACATTTAAAGTATTGTCAACTAATAACGATGGTATCTGGAGTGAAAATGAAACCTCTATAAAAATGGTTGTGTTACCTTCATGGTGGCAAACCTGGTGGTTTAGAACGTTCTCATTTTTCCTTATTATTGCATGCATTTATTACATGTATCGATTAAAAATAAGACGTATTG
>DAOVJU010000187.1 GCA_030632095.1 Chlorobiota bacterium | reverse complement strand
ACGATCGCCAGGTTCGCCATCGCGAGGTCGCCGTCGAGAATAGTGACGTTGCACCCATGGTTGGCGAGGGCTATTCCCAGGTTCGCGGTGAGCATGGTCTTGCCCGTGCCGCCCTTCCCGGATGAGATTGCGATTGAGCGTGGCTTGGTCTTCATTAGAATCCCTCAATTCTATAGGACACCCGGCTTAAAAGATTGGTTGATAAAAGAATTGTAGTTATTAGTGGCCCGTGTAGTGCTGAATCCGAGGAGCAATTAATACAAACAGCAACAGAAATTAATAAAACCGGTAAAGTTGACATTTTAAGAGCAGGAATCTGGAAACCACGAACCAGGCCCGATAATTTTGAAGGTGTTGGATATAAAGGATTATTCTGGCTTGATAAAGTAAAAGAGCAAACCGGATTATTAACAACCGTTGAAGTTGCCACTCCGGTACATATTGAAAATTGTTTACGGCACCAGGTTGATATTTTATGGATAGGGGCCAGAACAGCTTCAAATCCATTTTCTGTGCAGGAACTCGCAGAAGCGCTTAAAGGAATAGAAATACCGGTATTGGTAAAAAATCCGTTAAATCCTGATATCGGGTTGTGGATTGGGGCAATAGAAAGAATATATAATGCCGGAATTAAAAAAGTGGCGGCTGTACATCGTGGATTTTATCCATTTGAAGAAACAGCTTTCAGAAATATACCAAAATGGGAAATTCCTATTGAACTGAAAACACGCTTTCATAATTTGTCAATTCTTTGTGATCCGAGTCATATTGCAGGCACTACTGAATTTGTACACGAAATTGCCCAAAGAGCTTTGGATCTTAATATGGATGGATTAATGCTTGAAGTGCATATTGATCCGAAATCAGCATTGAGCGATGCAAGTCAACAGCTTACCCCAACTGAATTAGAAGAACTTTTTAAGAAGTTAAAGTTCAGGGACCCGATTTCTGATGATTCTGATTTTCGCAATCATCTTGAGCAATATCGTGAACAAATTGATTCCTTAGATGCACAGATGATTGAATTATTGGCAAAAAGAATGAACATAGCAGAACAAATAGGAGAGTATAAGAGCAAAAATAATGTTGCTATTCTACAACTTGAACGATGGGAAAATATATTATCTACCCGTACAACTTTGGGTAGAAAGTTAGGATTACCGAAAAAATTCATTAAAAAACTTTTGCAACTCATTCATAAAGAATCTATTACCAAACAAACTGAAGTAATGCGAAAGTTAAACGGGAAAACCAATTAGTGCTTTTTCACCTTTTTAAACCGGATTCATTAATGTAAAACAGCCATTTTTTTTGTTTGTACAAATTCTCCTGCTTTCATCTTATAATAATAAACTCCGGACTCTAAACCGGAAACATCCATCTCAATTTTATAATTTCCAACTGGCTTTTCTCCAACATCCAATAGCAAAACTTGTTTTCCTGTAATATCCAAAATCTCAAAAACTACATGAGCCTTTTTAGTGATTTTATATTTTATTTCTGCATTTTCTGAAGCCGGATTCGGATAGTTTTGACCCAGAATTATTTTTTTTGAAATGTTATATTTTGTTTCTTTTACAGAAACTCCGTCATTTCCTGTCCAGTTTTCAGCTCCGATAATGAGTTCAATAGCAGGATTTACATTATTAATTCTTGACCAGTCTCCTTCTTTATAAACATAGTTTGCCCCATCTGGTTGAGTATTGTATGAATCCATGGCAATGTATCCCAATTGTCAATTATTGTATCATACTTAAATAATTTTGCAAACATTGCATACATTTCTATATTATTCCAAGATTGTTCAGGATGATTGGCAAAAAACCATCTCATACCCACTACTTCCGATTCACTTTTCAAATTAAAAACAGTACCAATTCTATCACCATCAAATTCACCATAATATCCATTTCTTAAATTCATGGATTTGTTTATTTTTTGGCTTACCCTTGAATACGCCGAATCATTACAGTAAATGACCTTTTTTATGATATTATTAGCAGGATTTTCATCCACCAACTCACTATTGATATCCATATATATTAGATAATATCCATATTCATCAGGTGTATATTCAAAATCTATTGACAAAGTATCATATTCCATGGAACCCAGACTGATCAAGTCAGATTCTGCTGTAAAAACCAAATTTGAATCAATTGCTTCGGATAAACTTTTCCAATATATATTAAGTGAAAGTTCTAAATCTGTTTGATCTGATCGACCAATATTTTTAACTACAGCTTCACAACCAACAAAAGATTTCAGTTCATTTTTTGGATATTTCATATAACCACCTCCATGTTGTTGAAATCCGGAAACCAAAGGACTGTTTTCAGGTGCATTTTCTTTCCATTCACTATAAATCCATATTTTTTCTAGCAGGAGATCAATGTCAAATGGTTCATAGATTTTCAAATCATCTATAATCCAATAATAGTGAGTGTTATCATGAGCATGAAAGCGAATATAAACCGAATCTTGAGTTCCTGCCAATTCTGAAATATGTGCATGATAAAAACCTTCCTTAGCTTCATTGCTGTTTAAGTCTTCACTGGTATTCCATTCCTGCCAATGGATTAAATCCGGGTTTTCGTTATTTAAATCAAATGTTGCGAAAACAGAAGTCGTAAAGTTTGAAAAAATTCTTACATGCTGGTAAAATTCTAGCATTACATCATCATATCCTGTTAAATTAATAGGAATACTTTGTATATAACAATTAACAGGAATATGTCCGACAACCACGCCTCCTTGCGAATGATGTGTATTCCAGGGAAAGGTATTATATCCATCCGCATTCATTACCATATATCCGTTTTGAGGACTTTCACTATTGATTTCATTAAAAGGAATCCAGGTATAACACCCAATTACATCACTTTCATACCATTGCCAATACATATTTTCATAGCTTAAGTCAACATCTGCCCAGCCTTCAGGTAATCCGCTACCAAAATCTTCTGACCAGATTACTTCACCGCCTTCCTGGGCGAATGTATTTATGATCATAAAAACAATACAAATAAGTGATGAGAGTTTCCTCATAATCTTTATTTTCACTGTCATTTAACTTAGGCGCTTAATTCGAAACTTTTATCAACATGTTGTTAGTTTTACAAGATAACTGTTTCCCGCTTAGTTAGTTTAGCCACTGCCAGAGTTTTAAAACTACTGGCAGGGCAGTTTCCCGCGAAACGGTTTCAATTATCAATTGTCAATAGACAATAATAAATTGAATTAGTTCCTTAACAGCTCCAGGCGTGGACGCTTAAAACAGAAAGGGAACTTCAGGGTTATTTAATTACAATTAATTTTTTAGTTTCTATAAACTTATCTGTTTTTAAACTATAACTATAAACACCCGGAGCAAACTCAGAAACATCTAATTCAATTTCATAATTTCCGGAAGCTTGAAATCCTTTTTTAATTTCTCTGATCAATTTGCCATTAAAATTATTGATTTGAAAATAAACATTTAATGCTTCCGTAAGCCTGTATTTTATTGTGGTTAACCCTTTTGCCGGATTCGGATAATTAATAAATAAAAACTCATCTCTGAAATTATCCTCTTTTACATGCTCAACACTATCTTCATCATTACCTGTCCAGTTTTCGGCAGCAATGATCATTTTAAATGAAGGATTATTATTTGTAAAAGATGGAGTATAACCTGAATTCCAATTAGTATGGAAACGCCATTCATCATTTATTTTAGTAAGATATGATAAACTGAATTGTGGTATTGATTTATCCTGGCCAAAATAAAATGCAATTGGATTTAAATAAAGACTTGTACCTTCAACAGTATTTGTTTCTAATGAAAGTACATAATTACCGGGTTGCAAAAATTCAGAATTACCATTTTTTTCAAATGATGTTACAATCCATTTTCCAGTATCAGAAAGTTCAATAGTATATTCTAACGAACTAATAATTGGTATCGGATTCACATTATATTCTTCTATATTACAACTATAAACTTTGCAAGTATAGGTATAATATCCTGCATTAATTAATTCAGAAAACTCTGCATTCTTTTCATGGAAGTACCATTTCATTGCTTCTATTTCGGCCAATTCTTTAATAGTAAACAAAACACCAACTTCATCTCCATCATAACCTCCAGGATACCAGTATTTGGTTGATAGCGGACTCGTTATACTATCACTTGATCGGGAATAAATGGAATCATTAACAATAAATGAGATACTGTTTTTATTATCTTCAGGATATTCATCTGAATTATCCATATTAACTATATTTTCAATAGTATAATAGCCATACTCTTCCGGTAAATATTCAATACCTTCTATTTTTAAAGTATCAAACTCTTCCGGATTAATACAGTAACTATTGCTAAAAGCTGTAAATACCTCATTCATTTCAGCATCGGGTAAAGGAGCATGGTAAAACTTAGTTTCATTTTTTACATTGTTTTGAACATTCATTCCCCAGTTTTGTACTTTTAACCACGAACCAACAAAGGCTTGCACCTGGCTCTTGGGAATCTGGTAATAATGTCCGCTACCATGACGAAAATATTCTTTAATTTGAGCTGTAGTTTCTTCCGGATAATCTTCATGCCTTGCAAAAAAATTCCATGTTTTATGAAGTTCCATATTGTTTTGGTGTGGTATTTTTAGTTTTATATCATCTACATTCCAGAAATAATGCGTACTACTATGGGCATGAAAACGAATGTAAACCAAATCATGGTTGCTTACAGATGAGGAAATAATAAATCTTCTTTTCATGTCTACAATAAAACCGCCTACCTCGCTTATATATGGCTCGTTTACCAGATACGTTTCCCAATGCGTTTGTTCCGGGGAATTGGGATTATGATCATTACTTATGGCTACTTCAAAGATCATCCCGGTAAAATAATAGTAGCTAGTATGGAATTCCAGTATAATACTTTGTTGATCATTACAAACATTAATTAAGGGTATTTCAAAATAGGAATCAACAGATAATGTTAGATGTGCTAGTTCGCCACCTTCAGACCCGTGTGTAAATTGAGGTATAGTATTGTATCCATCTGCAGGCATAGCCATATACCCGGTTTCCGGAGATTCAGAATTAATCCAGGTATTATTGATAAAGTATCCAAATATAGTATCGGTTGTCCAAATCCAGGGCATATCATAACCTGAGTTGTCAACAATTGTCCATCCTTCAGGGAAACCACCGGTAAAATCTTCACTGAAGATGACTTCTTCGCCGGTTTTTGGAGTGGGTTTTTTGAAAACGGTTTTGCTATAATCAGAATTCAGGTTTTCCTTTTTTGGAATGAATCGGGATTGATTTTGAGCTATAATTATACTGCTTAATAAAATGGCACTGGTTAGTAAGATTAATTTTTTCATAATTTTATTTTTACTGTTATTCAACTTAGTTCAGAAAGGGAAGATCAACAGGATTAAAGTTACAAAAGAATCTTAACTAAGACAATAGCATTAAGTATACAAAATCGTCTTAGTGTATAATTAATAAATTGAAAACTTCAAACAAGAATTTCATTGGGAGATAAACCTGGTTATCGAAAAAAATCATTAACCTTTCTTAATTACAATATTGTTGAAAACTGAGAGCAGGATATAAAACATTATAATCAATGGGAAAGCAATATATTTTAAAACAATTATAAGAAGTAAAGCTATGCCAAGAAATACAAACCGAATGGTATTTTTTTTCGGATCAAGGTTTTTAAATTTCAGCGAAAACATTGGTAATTCTGCAATCAACAAGTAAGATCCTACAAATACTACAAGCAGCAGAAAATATATATTTAAAATCAAATCCTGGAAAAACGGATATTCACTTTTGAATAGAATTAAAGGCAAAGAGGCAATAAACAGTGCATTTGCCGGAACAGGTAAACCAATAAAAGATTCTGTTTGTCGTTTATCAAGGTTAAATTTAGCAAGACGTAATGCGGAAAAAACGGCAATAATAAATGATGACATCAGAATAACTATTTCAAAATATTGCGGATATTCCATATTAAACAGTAATCCTTCGGTTCTTAGTGTTAGCTTTAGTAATTGGTAAATAATAACTGAAGGGGCCAAGCCAAAACTTAATATATCAGCCAAAGAATCCAGTTCCTTTCCAATTTGGGTATATGCATTTAACCATCGTGCAGTCATACCATCAAAAAAATCGAAAACTGCAGAAAGAATAATGAAAAACGAGGATAACACTAAATTCCCTTCAAAGGCTAAAACTATACTTAAACAACCTGATAAAATATTCAGGGAAGTTATTGTATTTGGTATGGATCTTTTGATATAGAAAAATGATTTACGTTTCATTAATTATCTTTAAGAACAATATTTTGAGTAAAAATAAGTTAAAAATGGTAGTTTGTTCAATAATTTGAGATTAAGATATTAAAATTGCATATATTTAAGTGAATAGTAAGAGAGTGAAGGCTTAGCAGTAATGATAAAATTTTATTTTACCAATCGAATTTCAAGATAAATGTTAAGAACATTTCAAAATATCCTGCTTATATTAATTATTATTGTTACAGCACTAAAAAGCCACGGGCAGGCCCCAAAATACAGTAATGAGTTTTTAGCTATCGGAGTAGGGGCAAGATCATTGGCAATGGCAAATTCAACCATAGCAACAATTAGCGATGTAACATCAACATACTGGAATCCGGCTGGCATTGTTCTTATCTCAAATAATCTTCAAATTGGT
>DAOVJU010000301.1 GCA_030632095.1 Chlorobiota bacterium | reverse complement strand
GTAAATATTATTGGATTTTCAGATGTTCCTTCAGCAATTATTTTTGCTCCTCTTGCAACAACCAGGGCGCTTGCATTTTCTCCTTGTCCGGTTTTTGCTTTTATTATTGTTCCTGCTTCAATGGTCAAGGTCTGTCCATCATTTACAAATACAAAACCATCCAGGTAATATACTTTATCTGAAGTCCAGGTCACTGTTCCGGTTCCGGTACCGTTATCAGTAATTGTTGTTGACCCGGTTTTTGTAACATAATCACTTTTTCTGCAGGTTTGAATGATTAAAGAAACAAGAGCAAATAAGAAAATGTAATTTATCTTATGCTTAAAATCCAATATCATTTGTCATTAGTAATTAAACTTTATTAATTAAAACTTTTGCAAAAAAAAACAAGATTTTTAAAAGTAATAGCATAATCGGGTATTAAAATGAAAATTCAACATTAAAGTATATGTATGCTAAGTTTGCTTCATCTTTAGCAAAAGGATACCAATCCTGGTAATTTAATGAAAGGTTTACATTGGATACAGGTTTAAACTGAATGCCGGAAATTATAGCGCTTCCATCATTATTTAAATTCCATGGCCTGTTATCTTCACTTAGTATATTTGACCTTAGAATATCATAACGTCCGAAAATTTCCAGATTATCTGTTATAGTGTAAGATACATATATTGACTGGCCATGCTGGTTATTGTTTTCCTTAAATTCATTGTTTCTGTGATAATTGTATTCATATGCAATTGATCCTAAATGATTTTTATATGCTATGAATGAAGAATAAGTAGTTTGCGGAAATGATTCGTCTGTGAAATCATAATACAATTTTGTAATGAAATTATTAAACAAAAACTCCAGGCTTATGGCAGATTTATAGCTATTGTCTAATTGCAGCTTTTTGTATCCCTCGCCATTCATTAAACCAAGGTAGACTTTCAGGTTTTTATTTATTTTATATTGTGCAATAATACCGATATCAGCACTTGATCCAAATTTATATTCATCCTGGAATGACTTGAATATATATCGTTTTCCCCATAACTTTTCTTGTATTTTAAACTGAAAAAGATCTATTAATCCAAAATTCACAGTCAATTTTTCATACCTGTAGGTTAATGCCGCGTTTTTAAAATAGGCATATCTTCTCAATAATGAATATTGCGATTCATCATCCGGGCTGCCAATGTCAAGCTTAACTGTAGCAGAAAAAGCTTCATTAAAGCCATGTTTATATCCGAAATATGCCCGTTTAATTTCGAAGGCCGAACTTTGATCTGAGCTGTTTATACCTACATGGAAATTTGAATAAACTTTAGCAAATGTTTTACTCGAAGGCTTGAAATCATCATCTTCTGATCCAGAAGAAAAAAGAGCATTAAAGATTAATAATCCAATAATGCTCATTATAATTATCCATTTCATGGATGTTTCATTTAGGTTTTATTTAATTTCGTCACTATCTAATAATACAAAATCCCGAAATGATTTTAATAAATTAACTGAATAAAGAATTAAATTTTTACTTTCTGCAATTATGTTTAAATATAAAATACTAATTTTTGTACCTGCTGAATCTTTTTTTATCCGCTTAATCTGATTTTTTCTCAGGACTTCAATTAAATCCAACATTTTTTGTTGTTCCTCAAGGATGTTATCAATTTTTTTAAAATTTTGTTTTTCGATTATCGATTCGGTTTTCTGTAACAAATTCCTAACGCCCTCATATAAGCCTGTAAGCTCTTCTTTTTGAATTTTAACCATAGCTTTATGGTTGTTTTCAACATGGTCAAATATTGGCCTTGCAATAAACGAAACCGAATGAACAATTTCTCTTAAATAGTCAAGTACCTGTACATAATAATGTCCTGATTCAACACGATCTTCCCTGAATTTGACGATAGTTTTATGCATATTATCTTTTAATTTTTTGGTATTCGTATTTAGTTTTTCAACGTCTTTAAGGATTTTACGAAGTGCTTTACGGTTTTCATTATACAGTCCATTATAGCATTTTTCAAGAATTTCCAATGACCCGTTTATAGTTTTAATGACATTATTTTTACAGGATAGAAGAATTTTTTCTTCATCTGTTTTTAATTCATCAACTAGTTCTTGATCCTTTTGTTTTTCTTTTTCTTTTTTATTGAATATAACATGAGTTCTATAAACAAATATTATGGCAACGATCGCAAGAAGCCCAATAGCAATAAATCCACCAAAATTCATTATATATACCATTAAAAAAGCACTTGTAAATGCTATGAATGCTGTCATGAACCAACCTCCAATAACAGTAATAGCACCACTAACTCTGTAAACGGCACTTTCTCTGCCCCATGCTCTGTCTGCTAATGAAGTACCCATTGCTACCATAAAAGTTACATAAGTTGTAGAAAGAGGAAGTTTCAAGGATGTAGCAAATGCAATTAAAATACTTGCCACCACTAAATTTACTGAAGCTCTGACCATATCAAATGATACAGCAGTTGTCCCCTGGTCATTACTATTTTTGTAAAATGACTGATCGAATCTACGATCAATAACCCGCCTTAATTTTTTAGGTGTAATTGCTTCAAAAGATTCATTCAATCCTATTGAAGCTCTTACTATAGTTCTTGAAAATAAAGAGGCTCCAAATCTTTCATCACCTTCTTCCTGTCGGCTTAAGTCTAATGTTGTTGCTGTTACTTTACGCGCTTTTTTTGAAAACCATAATGTTACTACCATTACTAATCCGGCAAGTACAAGCAAGAAAGATTCTGTTTTAACCTTTCCTGTTAAATCAGCCATTAAAAAGCCATCAGGATTTGAAATACCACTTGCAGTAAAAAATTGAAACGATTTTAATCCAGCTAAAGGAACACCAATGAAATTAATCAGATCATTTCCGGCAAATGCCATTGCAAGGGCAAAAGTTCCCAATAAAACAGTAATCTTTAATATGTCTACTTTGAACAACCAGTAAAGGATTTGAAGCATAATTGTACAACCAAAGAATCCATAAGCTATAATTTGAAAAGTATGTGACTTTATCCAGGATAATTGTTCACTGTTTATAATAGCTGAACCTTTAGCACCTTTTATTAATAAAAAGTAAGTAATGGCAGTTATTGCTAAACCTCCCCATAAAGCACCAAAATATTTATGCGTTTTCGCAAAATTAAAGCTGAATAGAATCCGGATAAGATATTGAACAAGTGCCCCGGCAGTAAAAGCGATAACAATGGATAACAGAATACCGAAAATAATAGCTAATGCCTTTTCTGAATTAATGTACATGCCAATTTCACTTATATCTAAACCCAGTTTATATACCTTTATTATTGACATAGCAACTGCAGCTCCCAGGAGTTCAAACACTATGGATACCGTGGTTGAAGTGGGTAATCCTAATGTATTAAAAAGATCAAGTAATATAACATCAGTAAGCATTACAGCAAGGAAAATGATCATAATCTCGGAGAAGTAAAAATGCTCCGGATGAAATATACCTTTTCGGGCAACTTCCATCATTCCGTCTGAAAACACAGCACCAACAATAACGCCCAAACTGGCAATGATCATAATCATTTTAAATGGCGCTGCTTTAGATCCAATAGCTGAATTTAAAAAGTTAACAGCATCATTGCTAACGCCTACAATTAAATCAGATATTGCTGCAATAAATAGAATTCCAATTAATATGATATACAGGTTTTCCATAGAATCTAATTATTATAATATTTTGGGCAAATGTAATTAGTACTAAAATACAAAAATGTTATTCAATATTAAGTTAATGTTAAGAAGTTAATATTTAATTTACATTTTGTTAATATATGATAAAAATGGATCATCAGGGAAATGAGTAGGTTAGGAATTTGGAATCCGCCGGTAGTTGGGCAAGTTAATGAAATGATAGAAAGAAAAAATATAAATAGGGGATTTAAGCAATTATGAGTTTGGAACTTAGGAAGCGACAAGTTACTTCCATTAATGTAAATTATAACTAAAATAGTTATTATTGTAAAGATATGAGAAGCGACCTCACGCAAGTAATAATGCAGTTGATCTGTATATCCTCACCTGTAAAATATTAATTGGCTTTTTTTTTGTGCTAACTCTAAAATAGTAACTTTATGTTGAATATTGGATTGTTATGATTTTAGAGTTATTACAAAAAGTATGTAGATCACTTGATGCATATAATATTCCTTATATGATTTCGGGGAGTATAGCTCTTAACATCTATACAATACCACGAATGACCAGGGATATTGACATTGTTATTGAATTATCTGAAAATAGGGTAAATGAATTTACATCCTTATTCCCTGATAGCTATTTTAATTTGCTTGATAATGAATGATACCCCAAAATATATTTATAAGAAACAATTTGAGATATTATATTCAAAACCACTTAAAGATCGATTAAAAGGATTATTTGAAATGACAGAATTATCGAGGAAAATAATTCAAAATAGAATCAGAACGAAAATTCCCAATATATCTGAAATTGATTTGAAAATTGAGATGTTCAAAACATTTTACAGGTATGATTTTGACAAGGAAACATTGGAACTGATTGCAGAACAAATGGCTTGCTTTTTAAGAAAAGAAAATGAAACTTAATATTTAATTTACATTTTGTTAATATGTAATAAAAAATAAGGGCATATGTTTGTAACATAATTAAACTTGAAAAATTATGAAGCCAGTTAAGATTTTAATATTAGCATTAGTTATCCCATTTTCAGTTGTTTTTGCAGGAAACGACGACAATAAAGTAAAAAGCAATGAGATAAACACAACAATGGTAATTAATGGCATTGTAATGGATAAACATACAGGTGAAGCGCTTACGGGAGTGAAAGTTGAATTGTCCGGTACCACAGAAGTTACTTACACTGATTTTTATGGAAATTTCCAATTTCAGGGATTACAACCAGGAAATTATAAAGTTGAGACATCATTAATTTCATATCAGGAAAATACAGAAAACATTCAATTAAATTCTGAAGAAGTTAATGTAAGTATTAAACTTGAGACAGTTAATAAATAGATTTTTTTTTTTAGTTTATAAAAAAGGTCAAACTCAGGTTTGGCTTTTTTTTTTGTATTAACACTAAAATTGTACCTTTATATTATAGTTACTTTAAATGAATTTGCATGAAAAAAAT
>DAOVJU010000162.1 GCA_030632095.1 Chlorobiota bacterium | reverse complement strand
TGTTGTTATTTATTTTTATTTATTTTCCCCTAAATCTTTTCGCTTTTCACTGTTTTATTTCAATAAAGTTTTACATTATAATTTTTTTAATTCTTTTATAAAGATATATAAAAGCTATTTTGTTTTCGGACAAGTACTTCTTGATAAAATTGCAATATTAGCAGGATTTAAGACCAGCTTTACTTTTGATTTTGACGGTGAAAACCATCTAATAAAAATGGTAACCAGCAATACCGGTGGTTTGCTTATCAGTGCCCATGTAGGCAACTTTGAAATTGCCGGTTTTCTCCTGAAACGATTGAACACTAAGATAAATATTGTAATGTATGATGCCGAGCATACACGAATAAAAGATTACCTTTCGAATATTCTAAATAATCAAAATGTAAATATCATTGTTATTAAAAATGATTTCACACATATTTTTGAGATAAATAAAGCATTAAATGATAAAGAATTGGTATGTATTCACGGCGACAGGTTTGTGCAGGGAAGTAAAACATTAAGTTGTGATCTTCTTGGGAAAAAAGCCCTTTTCCCGACAGGACCGTTTTATCTGGCGATAAAATTTAAAGTACCTGTTTCGTTTGTTTTTGCAATGAAGGACACAAAATCACACTATCATTTTTATGCTACGCCTTCCAAAAGATATGAATATCCGCAGAATTTAGAAAAACGTAATGCTGTTTTAAAAGAAATTATTAAGCAATATATTTCTGAGCTGGAAAAAATAATTTACAAATATCCAGAACAATGGTTTAATTATTATGATTTTTGGGGGGAAGCTTCAAACAAGGTTTGAGGTTTGACCCCGATAAAGTCATACCCTGTTAAATATTGCACGCCCTGTGTAATTGCTTTGCACCATCGTGGATTATACAGGGCAAGCATTTCACATGCTAAACTTCCTTACGGGGCAATCGCTTGATGTTTGAAAACATGATTACATTTTTTCTTGCATTTTAAACATATTATATGTATTATTGTTGCTTAATAATAATATGTTATAAAAATAATATATTAAAATAACAAATTTAATAACAAAAATGGAGGAAACACATCATGGCTAAGTACATTGCATTACACACCCTCAAAAAAAGTGTTGAAGAGGTTTCTAAAGCTCTCAACGAAGGAGCGCCTGAGATGGCGCGGGCAATGGCAGCGGGCGAGACTCCCTGTAAGTGTCTAAAAACCTGGAACCCTTTACCACACGGAAGGACAGACTACATGTTCTGCCTTTGGGAAGCTGACAAACCGGAAGATGTTGAGGCCACTATAAAGACATTCGGACTTCTTGAGTATTTTACACTCGATTCTATGCAGGTTGATGAGATCGATTGGGAGCAATTGGCTAAAGCAGGTGGCTAGTCAGAAAACTGACAGTCAGTCTAATGCCAATCAAAGTTTTAATAATATGCAAGTTTATGTAAGGTGAAAAGCTGGCTTGTTTTTGAGTTGTAAATAAAATTTTGTTTGCAGCAATATTCAAATCAAAAGTACTGGTAAATAATCTGGATCAAACATTATATATTGCAGCTCACAATTTGGAAGTTTTATACTATTATCGAGCCAATTTCATTTTATCTCTATTTTCAAATTAGTCTTGCATTTTAAATATATTATACGTATAAACATCTAAAATCGGAATTGCTTTCATGAAGAAAGGATTTGTGTTTTGGTTTTTAATTGTATTTTTTGGTATCAATATAATCATGCTTTTGATGGGGAAATAATACCTGATGCTACGTATACAATTGGTACCGGTGGTACCTGCAATAATACGCTAATTAATGGCTCTTATATTGCCGGTGAGCTTCTTATGGTATCAAATTATGTATCAATTGATAACAATGTGACTTATGTTGGATCTTTTTCCATCAATACCGGTACTATCAATGGGTACAGTTTCAGTGCCAGTGGAATATTCACCAGTATGGGAACCCAGACTGTTAATCTTATGGGTATTGGCACTCCAGTTGCTGACCAAATCGATAATTTTACTGCCACAGCAAATATTGGAGGTGGAACCTGCACCTTCAGCATAACCATGCAACCATGGCAGTGTGGCATTCCTATATCCGACAGCCGTGACGGACAATTTTATAATACTGTCCTCATCGGATCACAATGCTGGCTGGCAGAAAATATGAATATTGGTACAATGATTTCTAATACTGTTAACTAGTCTAACGACGGATACATTGAAAAGTATTGTTACAATAATGTAACCGGGAATTGCACCTACTATGGCGGATTGTACCAGTGGGGCGAGACCATGCAATATTCAACGGATCCAGCAGCACAGGGTATTTGTCCTGCAGGGTGGCATGTTCCAACAGACCACGAGTGGAAGGTGCTGGAAGGGTATGTTGATAGTAATTATACAATTGGTGACCCAGTTTGGGATGGAACAAGCTGGCGTGGCTCGGATGCCGGGCAAAGACTTAAATCAACCACTACCTGGTATATGAGTGGTAACGGAACCGATTTATATGGATTTACAGCCCTCCCTGCCGGATACCCCTATATTAACCCTCCGAATTATAGTTTCCAGGAATTTGGTGCAAAGACCTATTTCTGGAGTTCCTCAGAAGAAACATCTGGCTTTCCCTGGATAAGGGCACTGGAATATTCCATTAATCAGGTTTACCGTAATGAGTATAACCAGGGAATAGGTAGTTCTGGTCGGTGTTTACTGGACAATTAAGAATTGAATCATTTTGAATCACCAACAATTTCGGTCAAGTGTATTGACCAATTACATGTAAATATTAATATATATCAATATTAATCAATTTTAGTTTAGCTTAAAAACCCACCGTCTTTGACGGTGGCAATGTTCTGAAGGCTATACCATTAATTTAATGAATTGTTGCAAGTTGCATGTTATCCGCCCGAACGACTAACGTAGTTCAGGCGGGCAGGCCCGCCTGATATTTTTCGTTTTACACTACAAATAAGAGTATGATATGGATTACGTTTTTGCTTGCAATTTATGTTTATTATACGTATATTTGCTGCTTAATAATATGTTGTACGAATAAAAAGAAAGGAGAGAAATGAAAATTAAATCGATCATTCTTCCAATTATTATAATAGCCACCATTTATATAATCTCCCCTTTTGCTTTTGCGGATGCAAATGGCGATATACAAACTGTAGTAAAAGGTAACAGCACTTTTGGCTTCGATTTATATCAAGAACTCAAAGGGAAAAAGGGGAATTTATTCTTCTCACCCTACAGTATCTCCACAGCACTTGCAATGACATATGCTGGTGCTCGAGGTCAAACAGAAAAGGAAATGGCCGAAGTTTTACATTTCTCCTTGGAACAAGAACCTCTGCATTATTCATTTTCAATGCTTCAATCTAATTTGAATTCCATCCAAAATAAAGGCCATATCAAACTTAGTATAGCTAATTCATTATGGGCACAAGAAGGATATCCTTTTCTGGATACTTTCTTCAATTTAAACGAAAAACATTATGGATCTGGTTTGAATTTTGTTGATTTTGCAAAAGAAACCGAGTCTGCAAGAATAACTATAAATACATGGGTAGAAGATAAGACTCAACAAAAAATTAAAGAATTGATAAAACGAGGTATGCTCAACTCTTTAACCAGGTTAGTTCTTTGTAATGCAATTTATTTTAAAGGTAATTGGTTAATTCAATTTGATAAGAAAAAAACAATAGATTCTGATTTTTATATTTCAAAGAATAAAATTATAAAAGTTCCCCTGATGAGCCAAAAATCAAAGTTTAAATTCAAAGATTTTGGTGACTTTAGCGCTATAGAGTTACCATACGAAGGCAATGATTTATCCATGATAATCTTTCTTCCTAAAGAAGTTGATGGCTTAGCAGACTTTGAAGAAAACCTAACAAATGGTAGTGTAAAAGCTTGGATAGATGAACTTACAGGATCTTATGCGTCAGAAGTTTTGGTCAACCTCCCTAAATTTAAAACTACCTGTGAATCTGAATTATCGGAAATACTCGGTGAAATGGGTATGCATAGTGCTTTTTCACTTCCACCAGCTGATTTTTCTGGCATGACCGGTAAAAAAGATTTTTTTATAAGCAAGGTTATTCATAAAGCATTCGTTGATGTCAATGAAGAAGGTACAGAGGCTGCTGCAGCAACGGGCGTGGTTATACAAACATTATCAATAAGCAGACCGCTAACATTTCGTGCAGATCACCCTTTTGTATTTTTGATACGTGAAAACATAACGGAAAGCATTTTATTTATCGGGAGGATTGTTGATCCAACAAAATAAAAAAACGTACAACAAATCAATTAACCGGACTTTTTCCGTGGCTAAAGCCGCTCCAAAACCGATTATTTCAAATGTTAGCTGTATAAAAATTAAAAAGATACTTTATGATAAAAGACCAAATGGAAAAAATATATAGTAGTATTTCCCCTGATAAAATTCCGTGGAATATAGAAACACCTCCCGATATTCTTCAGGATCTGATTGAAACAGGGAAAATAAAACCTTGCAAAGCAATAGAGTTCGGATGTGGTATCGGTAACTATGTAATTTACTTGTCAAGCAAAGGGTTTGATGCTACTGGGGTAGATTTTTCAAATACTGCCATCAAAATCGCAAAAAAATCTGCAATACAGAAAAGTGCTATATGTAATTTCATTACTGCTGATGTTCTTGGAGAAATGGCTGAAATTCAACAAAAATTTGAATTTGCATATGATTGGGAGCTATTACATCATATTTTCCCTAAAGATAGAAAAAGGTATATTGAAAACGTGTTTCGAATCTTAAATCCAGGGGGTTATTATGTATCAGTTTGTTTCAGTATAGAAAGCCCTCACTTTGGCGGTGTAGGAAAATATAGGAAAACACCGCTTGATACAACTTTATATTTTTCATCTGAAAGTGAAATGGCGTCTCTATTCGGTAAACTTTTCAAAATTGAAACATTAGAAACAGTAGAAGTAAAGGGTAAGTTTGAGCCTCATAAAGTAATTTATACGTTACTAATAAAAGAAAATAGCTAACAATTCAATTGAGCGGATTTTTTCAGCGGTTAAAGTCGCTCATTTCAATCGATAGACCTGGAGAATGATATCAATGATTGGCTAAAGAAGCATCCGATTTTTCTTGCATATTATGTATATTATACGTATATTTGTTGCTTAATAATATGTTGGCGGTAATTTTAAGAGATACTACAAAAGTATTTGAACATTAAAAAAGAAAAAATGAGAAATTTTCTTATACTAATTTTTAGTTTTCTATCAACCATAGTTTTTTCTCAATCAGGAAATTTCGAGACATTATTGGAGAATGGTAAAAAAGAATTTTCAAAAGACTTTGATAAGCAAGATTATACTGCTGCGGTTGATAATTTGGAGAAAGCAGTAAAATTGCAACCAGAAAATGCAGAAGCTCATTATTTTTTAGGCTATGCTTATAGCAGATTAAATTCAAAGGATGGTAAGGGAATGATTGAAATGAATTTACAATTGACAATAAAAGTAAGTGAACAATTTGAGCTTGTAAATAAACTTACACCTAAGTACAATGGAGAAAATGTAGTTCTTGACCCTTATTCAAAATTGACAGCTGAGTGGGGCTCAATGGCGATGAGCTATTGGCACAATAATAAGAAAGATTCTGCAATTTGGGCATTTAATGAAGGTAAGAAACGTGGAGGTTTTGGGGACTTCTATCTTTCAATCAACAGATTACTATTGGACTTTTGTAGTGAAAATTCTATTCTAATTTCATCAGGGGATAATTTCACAATTCCACTTTGGTATTTACAAATTGTAGAAGTCTACCGAAAAGATGTTTCTGTTATTGATATTAGTCTTTTAAATACAACTTGGTATCCAGCATTCTTAGCAGTAAATGATATTGTTCAATTTGATTTATCTAAAAAAGTTCTTGACACTATCAAATATTGCAAATGGAGTGACTCAACTTTTACAATAAATAATTTTTCTTGGACTATTAAGCCAAGTTATTATAAACAATATATCCTTCGTGGTGATAGAGTTTTTCTAAGCCTGCTAAAAGAAAATAATTTTAAAAGAGATATCTACTTCACAACCGGTTTCAATGAAAGTATGCGACTCAGCTTAAAGAATCATTTATTCTCCTTAATTATTGTTGACAAGCTAAACACAAACAATCAGAAACAATTAGATTTTAAGGAATATAAATTTGAAATAACTAAAATTTTATCTCTTATTAATTTAGTGAATCTTAATAGTCAACAAGAATTAAACTTTATTGATATCATTAGATTTGACCTTATGAAAAAAGCTTCATTCTACATTAATGACGGGATGAAAGAAGAGGCCAAAAAACTCATTAAAATAATGGATGAATATACGGATGAAAAAACATACCCGTTTCAATTTGAAAACGGTAAAAAATACTCAGATTACTTAAGGATTCAATTATAAATAAAAAACCGCCAAAAAGGAGGTAAAAAATGTTATTATTCCAAAAAAAATTAAATTTTTTCTTATGTGTTTTATTAGTGGTAGCTATTTTTATAATTAGTTGCTCCACTAAGCCTGATATTATTATTCGTCTTAATAATGACGGATTTCTGCTGGTTTATGTGCCTTTATGTGATGAGCTTAATGCCACAATGGAGTTTCCATATGCTTTTCACAAATCGGGGTACAAAGAGGAAATAAAATGTAAATCAGGTGATAGTTACTCAATAAATGTATATAGGACAAAGTGGACAGGAATATATAAGGAAGCTGAGTATGCTGTAGCTGTAAACGGGCAGCATTTTAACATAAAAGCATCCGATCCAAAGCCTGAAGTAACTGGAAGAATGGTTGCATTTTTACTATCAGAAGATAATTCACCATTACCATTTGCTTCTCTTCCACGCAAGGGAAAAATCAAATCAAATGTGAAATACTCTTACAATGATGAAGGGAGACGTCAGGTTTCTAGTTATGAGTTAGAATGTGAAGGTAGAAAATACATTATAGAATATAATAATTACAGATATAATGATATTGGAATGTTAAAAAGCTTTTCTATACATCTATCAAGTTATAAACAGTAAATATTCAACTTAATTTTAAAAGCCATAAAATACTTTAATATAAGCCTAACCAGCGCATTAACCTGACCGCAAGGTTTCTGGCGCGAATCAGACAACCAGAGCATTCTCTAAGCTAACTGCAAATACTGAAGTTTAGTGCTCTCAATCTTTGCGGCAACTGATCGCTAACGTTAGACTTGGAGAATGAGATCAATGATTGGCTAAAGAAACATCCGAACTAAATGGAATTTTTCCGTTTTTTATTAAAAATAAGAGTATTATACGAATTACGTTTTTGCTTGCATATTTGATATATTATACGTATATTTGTTGCTTAATAATATGTTACAACTCCTT
>DAOVJU010000137.1 GCA_030632095.1 Chlorobiota bacterium | reverse complement strand
CTATTTTTCCTACCATTTTTGCAAGGTTTTATTTAAATATCGGAAAAACCTTGCAATTTAGAATCACATATATTGCTAATTTATTAACATTACAGCACTAGATATCAACTATTTAAATGCTTTTTCAGGTTTGACTAATTAAAAAACCGAAAAAGAAATTTTTCATCATAAGGGATTGCAAATTTCTTAAGAAATGAAGTATATTCATCTCTAAAAGATATTTTTTGATGATGTAATTCTTGTTTATTGATATATTCATAAATGCTATCTAATTGAGAGCGTCCGTATGAAAACCCACCATACCCGGCCTGCCATTGAAAATTTCCCCTAAACCAATTTTTCTTATTAATAAATATTGAAGAACTTCTTTTAATATCCCTTACTAAATCTGATATTGACTGATTTGGGTTTAGACCAATTAAAATATGAATGTGATCTGACATTCCATTTATAACAATTGGTTTATGTTTAAGGTTTTGAATAGTACCATTGATGTATTTATATAATTCATCTTTGTGTTCTTTTCTGAATAAACATTCTCTTCTGAATGGTGAGAATATTAATTGGATATAAATTTGTGTAAATGATCCTGGTTTCATTAGTTTATTTTTTAAATGGTATGATTAAATATTCATGAAATAATACTTATGGTAGAAAAGCAAACATTTTGGTTGTTGTTAAATATCAAGTTATGTATAATTAATTACGAAATAAAATATGTCTGGCATCACTATGCAACCCCTACAGGGTTGATTTTAAATCATTTTAATATATTCTACAAATATAAATCCACTACGTGGATAAAATTTTGAATCAAAAGAAAAAAAATTATTCTGTTTATTAAATAGTATCTATGAAAAAATTATTTTAGACCCTTAAAATTTATATTGTCCCATTTTTTCTTTTATGGTTATTCAAATAGTTTTGACTTTATAAGTTTCCTTTTGTGTAAATAGAATTTTAATGAGGTAAGCAATACTTCAAGTCCATATTTGATACTACGCCTGAAATTAATAGATGAACCATCATCAAAATATTTGGTAGGGCATGTAATTTCTGCTATTTCGTAGTTTTTATAAATAATTTGGGCAAGTACTTGATTGTCAAACACAAAATCATCTGAATTTATTTTATAGTTCACATTATTCAATACTTCTTTATCATATGCCCTGAATCCTGTATGATATTCAGAAAGCTTTTGTGATAAAAGTAAATTCTGAATAAATGTTAATAAACGATTTGCAAAGTATTTATATTTAGGCATACCACCTTTAATTGCACCTTTACCAAGAATTCTTGATCCAAGTACAACTTTATATAAATTATTTGCAATAAGATAACACATTGATGGGATTAATTTTGGCGTATACTGATAATCGGGATGCAGCATTACGACTATATCGGCATTTAGTGATAAGGCTTTGTTATAACAGCTTTTTTGATTACCTCCATAGCCCAGGTTTTCTTTATGTTCAATAATGTGATTAATGTTTAGCTTTTTTGCAACATCAATTGTCCGATCAATACTTTTATCATCAACCAAAACAACTTCATCAACAATATCGAAAGGGATATCATTATAAGTATCTTCAAGGGTTTTCTCAGCATTATATGCCGGAAGCACAACAACAACTTTTTTATTCTTTATCATCGTCCTGGTTTCTTTTTTATTGACGGATCAAGTGAAACTGCTTTATCGAAAAATTTATCCGATTTCACTTTATCTCCCAGACTTAAATATGTTATCGCTAAATTAAAATATGTTTGAGCATCATTAGGATTATACTTTACAGCATTTTCAAGGCACCTGGCTGAGTTTTTGTAATCTCTTTTTATTCCGTAAGCCACTCCCAGGTCTTTCCATGCAGTACTTTTTTTTGGTTTAATCTTTACTGCTTTTTCAAGGTATGTAATCGATTTATTCAGATCATTTTTATACCTCCCGTATAAATTTCCAAGATTGTAGTTTACTTCATAATTTTCAGCGTTGATTTTATAAAGATTTTCCCATGTTGCAATTTTAAAATCAACACTATCCAGTTTATTAAAAATTATTTCAATATTGGTATAAACTTGTTGATATTTAGGATTGACCGATAAAACAGTGTTGTAATAGAAAAGTGTTTTTTCATAGTTTTTGTCATATTCGTAGCATGCATTTCCTAAAAGCAGGAGTGCATCAACATATTTAGGGTGAATTTGTATTGCTTTTTCAAGGTATTGAATTGACTGTTTCAAATAATCATTTCTAAGATGTTCATTTCCTTTTTTTGTAGCTTCTTCTAAAAGTTTACCACCGGCAGAAGTATTACTTTTTGCACTGTTGACTGAGATTTTCACATCATGTGTAAATAATATAAAATCGTTTTCCCAGTCTTTGTTCCTGTCAATTGTTTTAAATGAATACAATATTAAAACGATCAGAAGTAAAATTGTTGAAATCTTCTTTACATTTTTATGTAAAGCAGGAATGATTTCGACGAATAAGTATGCTAAAACAATACAAAAACCCAGCGATGAAATGAATATAAAACGCTCATTCATAAATGTTCCAATTGGGAAGAACAAGTTTGAAACTATTGAAAATGTTAAGAAATAAAACCAGATTGAATAGGAAAATATTCCTTTTTTCTTTATTCCCAGTAATGCAATAATGCCAAGAATTGAATTCAATACAAGAGAAATAATTGCCATCCAATTGTTCCAGCCTATTATTGGGATCTGTTTTGGGTAATAATCAAAGCTAAGTGGATGTGGAAATACAAGCAGTTTGAGATAAATTAGAAATGTTGAAAATATGGTCGCAAATTTTTCTGACTGAGTTGCATTCAAAAAGGGATTATTCATTAATTCCTGCGCAATTGCCGTATTAGGGCTTCCAATAACTTTTAATCGGATAAAGAGGAATAGAAATGTAGATATTACCAATGGAGAGATTATTGCAAGGATGCGTTTTTTATCAGGATTTTTGAAGTAATATAATGTAAGCGGTATAACAGCAATAAATGTTATTGCGTTCTCTTTAGATAATAATCCAAGGAAGAAGAAAACACCACTGTAAACAAGGTAAGCTAATTTAGGTTTTTCAAGATATTTAAGACTGTAATGCAAGGCCAGCAGGGCACCGAGAAAAGTCATTATTTCATCGCGGCCTTTTATGTTTGCAACAACTTCAGTGTGAACAGGATGTGCTAAATAAAGCACTGATGTTATGAGGGGAAGTGAAAAATACCAGAATTTAGATTTGTAACTGATAAACAATTCTGATAAAATCTTAAATATCAATAAAACCGTTAATGCATATAATAACAAATTTATAAAATGGCTGACTTTGGGATTCTCTCCAAATATTTGATATTCAATTGCGAAAGTAACAAGTGAAAGCGGTCTGTAACGGCCACCTGAAACCAGGTTTTTCTTTATACCAAAAAAGCCGGTAAAAGTATCATTCGTGAAAATATCACCAATTCCTCTGAATCCTTTTTTTGTGTACTCATTTTCGGTGATCACAATAGCATCATCCAGGGCATAATCATTTTTTAATGTATTAGCATATAGCAGAAAGGTTAATATAAAAATTAAGTAATAACTATATTTTTGATGGATTAAACCAGAATTAGTGTTCATTGTTTAATTTGAATTAGAGATCCACCTTCTTAGAGGGTGGATTTTTACTTGTTCTTGATTTAAAATGCTAAGATAATAGTTTCAATTTTATAAAACTGTTTCCATCACACAAGGGCAAAATTTTATTTAGCCCATTTTTCAAATTAATCTTATTTGTACTATATTTGCAGCCCAAAATAAGGGTACAGTAGCTCAGTCCCGTAAAACAAAAAATCTTTGATTTTTGTAGTTTTACGAGGATCCTCGTAACAATAAGTAAATCATAGGTTTACATTGTTTCTGGATTGGATAGAGCTAGATGGGACAAAAGGGAAAAGTTCTTTATAAAAAAATGGTCCAGTAGCTCAGTTGGATAGAGCAACAGCCTTCTAAGCTGTGGGTCCCAGGTTCGAATCCTGGCTGGATCACGAACTAAAAAAGCCACTTTATGTGGCTTTTTTAGTTTGCTTTGCCACAACCATAAATGGTTTCAAAAATGTTAGGGCATAGTAAAATACGGAGCATGTAAATTTATGCGCGAATAATGGATAAAAAATTACTGAAGATATGAAGCGTTTATGGGATCAGATAAATATACATTTTTCAAATTAGCATATTAATTAAATTAGCTTTATCTTTTAGTTAAAATTTAGAGTAGAATCAATGATACAAATAGAACCAAATCAATTTACTTTATTATTAGTAGATGATATTCCTAAAAACCTTCAAATTCTTGGAAGTACTTTAAAGCGTCATGGTTATAAAGTTGAATTTGCTACGAATGGTAAAAATGCCATTGATTGGCTTTCAAAAAAAGAATTTGATCTCATTTTACTCGATATTATGATGCCTGAAATGGATGGTTTGGAAGCATGTACAATCATTCGAAAGCAGAAAAAATATAATGATATGCCTATTATATTCCTGACCTCAAAAGTTGAGAAAGAAGATGTTTTAAAAGGATTTAGAATTGGAGCACAGGATTATATTACAAAACCATTTGATGAGGATGAACTTATTGCACGAATAAAAACTCATCTTACACTTCGAAAAATGAATAAACATCTTGATGAATTGGTTAAACAGCGTACTGAGGAACTTGATCAGACAAACAAAAAGCTTGAAAAGTTTTTATTCGAAATAGAACAAATGAAGGACCGTTTGCAGGAAGAAAATTATTACATGCAGGAAGAAATAAAGCTTAGTCATAATTTTGAAAGCATTATAGGAAATAGCTCTAATTTAAAAGAAGCTTTAGGAGCAATTGAAAATGTGGCTAAAACAAACTCTACAGTTTTAATTCTAGGAGAAACAGGAACAGGAAAAGAACTGGCTGCACGTGCAATTCATGATTTAAGTTCTCGCTTAGAAAAGCCGCTTATTAAATTAAACTGTGCAACATTGCCCGAAAATCTTATTGAGAGTGAATTGTTTGGCCATGAGAAAGGGGCTTTTACAGATGCCCATATTGCAAGAAAAGGAAAGTTTGAATTGGCGCATGATGGAACAATTTTTTTAGATGAAATAGGTGAAATACCTTTGGATCTACAAGCTAAACTTTTGCGTGTATTGCAAGAGGGAGAATTTGAGAAATTAGGAAGCGAAAAAACAATAAAAGTGGATGTCAGAATTATACTGGCAACCAACCGTAACTTGAAAAAAATGGTTGATAATGGGAGTTTTCGTTCAGATTTATATTATAGATTAAATATTTATCCGATTACCATGCCGCCTTTAAGAGAAAGAAAAGATGACATAACAATCCTGGTTAATCACTTTATTATTAAGCACAATAAAAAGATTGGAAAGGAAGTGAGTGAAATTTCGAAAAAATCACTTGAAGCTTTACAAAAGTACAATTGGCCGGGAAATATTCGCGAATTGGAAAATTTGATTGAAAGAAGCATTATAATGAGTAAAGGACGTTCTTTAATAATTGATAATTTGTTATTACCTGCTAATGAAATAAGTTTAAATGACGAAATTGATACCCTTGACAATATGACTAAAAAATACATTCTAAGAGTATTAGAGTCTACAAACTGGACAATTTCCGGAGAAAAAGGAGCAGCAGAAATTATTGGTTTACATCCGAATACTTTGCGTTCAAAAATGGAAAAATTAGGCATCACAAAATCAACTAAATACCAATAGTAAATATATTTACGATATTTCGTAAATATCCTGAATTCAATATTATTTAATACTTCTTATTAGGCAAGAATAATCTGTATGTGTCAGAAACTAAACCTATTATATTAGTTTGCACGAAGATTGTTAATTAATAATCAAGTGTAAATAAAAACTAATGGTTAAGAAAAAAGCTATACTTATAATTGTGCTTTCTATTCTTGTAAGATTGAGTATAAATGCAAGTTTAATTCATACTATACAAAATGGAAATTGGGAAAACACATCTACATGGATTGGTGGGGCTTTACCGGGAATCTCTGATGATGTTCAGATAGATAATACAGATGAAATTACCTTACTTACCGGAAACAGTTATACAGTTAACGATTTATGGATGGACAACGTAAGTACTCTAAACATAAACGGAAATCTTACAATAAATAATTTTTATGTTAATAATGTAGCAACTTTAAATGTAAGCGGTACGCTAACAATTCAGGGAAATGTAAATATTTCAAATAATGGGGGCTTAACCATTAATTCAAGCGGTACATTAAATGTTTCAGGAAGCCTTACTGCTAGTACCGGTGCTTCACTATCTGTTTATGGTGATGTTAATATTGCAGGAGATGTTACCTTTTCAGGAAGTGGTGATATTTATATTGATAATGATGGGGTACTGACAATTGATGGAAACCTGGCTGCCGGTTCTGCAACTATCTCCGGTACAGGCCCTATTTATGTAGCCGGCACTGTTACCGGAACTAATGCGTCTGATTCTCAGATTAATGCACCTTTGCCAATAGAATTGATAAGTTTTGATGTTAGAGCAGATAATAATATTGTTGTAGTTACATGGCAAACAGCATCAGAAATCAATAATGATTTATTTACAATTGAAAGATCAAGTGATGGAATAAGCTTTGAAGAAATTAATTATATTTCAGGCAGTGGTAATTCAAATGTTTTACAATCCTATATTTTTACCGATTATTATCCAATTGATGGAATATCTTACTATCGATTAAAGCAAACTGATTTTGATGGAACAACTGAAATTTTTAAAACATTATCAATAAACCCCTCAGCTAATAACTATTTAATTAAATTAAAAATATATCCTAACCCGGCAACCGGCTATGATCAGATTACTATTAAAGCTGAAGGATTTGAAGAAGGTGAAGATGTTTTAATAATTATAATGAGTAATAGCGGATCAGTTACAACTCAAATTAATTCTCAGGCTAATTATTTAGGCGATGTGAATGAAATTATAGAAGGATCGGGCTTAAGGAATGGAATGTATGTTATTTGGATTCGTGGAAATACAAAAGTTATAAATAGTAAGCTTATAATTAATTAATGTCATGCTGAAAAAGCTAGAACAAGATTTTTTTTTATCTGGAAACCTTAAATCAATGAATTATGGAAGATTTAAAACCAAATATACTTTATGTTGACGATGAAAAGACTAATCGATTACTTTTCAAAAGCGTTTTTGAAAATGATTATAACGTAGTTATTGCTAATTCAGGTAAAGAAGGCCTTGGTATTTTAAATCAACAACGCATAGAAGTAATTATTACCGATCAGCGAATGCCACAAATGACTGGTGTTGAATTCTTGCAGGAAGCAATTAAAATGCAACCTTCAACATATCGGATAATTCTTACCGCGTATTCAGAACATGATGTTTTAAAAGATGCTGTAAATAAGGGTGAAATATTCAAATACCTTCAAAAACCATGGAAAAAAGAAGACTTGAAACCAATTATTGATCAGGCTTTATTCTCATTACAGTTAAAGTTTTCCGAAGAAACCCTCCGTGAAAGTGAAGCTAAATATAAAGATATTGTTGAATTGGGTAATATTGCAATTGTTGTTGATAATATAGATGGAAAGTTACTTTATTTTAATAAACAATTTTCATAAAAAACGTATTCAGGGAGAAAAAGCACCTTCCAATTATGAGTTCAGAGGGCTTAAAAAAGACAAAACTGTTGTTTATATTGATATATCAGTTAGCAACATTATTGAAAAAGATGGTGGGATCACAGGTACACGCTCTTACTTGCGCGATATCACCGTCCGTAAACGTGCCGAAAAGGAAATTAATAAGCATTTGCTACTCGAAGAAGCAACTGCACTAGCTTCAAGGGAACTCAATAATTTTTTAAAAGCAGATATAAATAAAGTTCTGGAATATTTTGGCAAGGCAGTTTCAGTAAACCGTGCTTATATTTTTTATTTGCATCATGATGGCAAAAAAATGGATAACGTTTATGAATGGTGTTCTAATGGCACCGAACCTCAAATTAGCAATCTGAAAAATTTGGATCGCAATCTGTTTCCCTGGTGGATGCATAAATTAAATAATAAACAGGCTATTTTAATAAATGATGTTAAAGAATTACCTGTTGACGCTTCTTCCG
>DAOVJU010000387.1 GCA_030632095.1 Chlorobiota bacterium | reverse complement strand
TGGTTTAATTTCAAAAAATTGGAGAAAAGAAAAAGCAAATGAATAGTTACTTAATTTTTAATTCATATTAAATGGAATTTGTAAAAAACGCGATAGGCCGGATGATCCCAACACAAATAAATGGTAAACCGGTAGTTCCTTATAAAGGAGTTGGAAAATATAAACCGGAAGGTAAAAAACATGCCCCGAAAATATATTCTTATGCTGATTATCCAAGTGATGGAAATAAACTTGTCAGTTCGCTAAAAGATGCTTTAATAAAAGCCGGGCTAAAAGATGGGATGACAATTTCCACACACCATCATTTCAGAAATGGAGATTTATTAGCTAATCAGATTTTTGATATAGCTAAAGAACTTGGTGTAAAAGATTTAAGATGGTTTCCATCAGCATCGTTTCCATGTCATGAACATTTAATACAATATCTTGAAGATGGTACAATGAACAGGATAGAAGCAAGTATGAATGGCCCTCTTGGGAGATTTTGTTCGCTGGGAAAAATGAAAGGGACAGCAGTTTTAAGATCACATGGCGGACGATACCAGGCTGTTCAGGATGGAGATGTAAAAATTGACATTGCTGTTATTGGCGCTGCTTGTGCAGATCCTTTTGGTAATGCAAATGGACTATATGGCCAATCAGCAAGTGGTTTATTAGGATTTGCATTAGCCGATTCCGAATATGCTGACAAAGTAATTGTAGTTACTGATAACATGATAGAATTCCCTTGTATTCCATGGCAAATCCAGGGAAATCATGTGGATTATACGGTGAAGATGGATAAAATAGGTATTCCTGAAAAAATTATTAGTGGAACTACAGTTATCACAAAAAGCCCCGATAGATTATTACTTGCCGAGATGACTGCAAAATTTTGTGAAGTGACAGGTATAATTAAAGATGGATTTTCTTTCCAGTCTGGTGCCGGAGGAACATCATTAGCAGTGGGAGAGTACTTTGCTCAAATCATGAAAGAAAAAGGAATCAAAGCAAGGTTTGCAAGAGGTGGAAGTAATAAATATTTAGTTAAAATGCTCGAAGAAGGATTGGTAGAATACATCCTTGATGGACAAACATTTGATCTTGAGGGAGTACGGTCAATGGCTGAGAACCCCAACCATGTCTGGACAAGTCCGTTTACAAGTTATAATTACCACGGCAAAGGAAATTTTGCAGCTATGGTTGATGTAGCAATATTAGGGGCAACAGAAGTTGATGTTAACTTTAATGCAAATGTTGTTACACACTCAGACGGATATTTACTTCATGGTATCGGGGGATGGCAGAATTGTTTATTCTCAAAAACGGTGATTTTACCAATACCATTATTTCGCGACCGTATTCCGGTTGTTGTTGATGAAGTTACAACAATTTGCGGGCCAGGTGAGTTGATAGACGTTATAGTTACCGAAAGGGGAATTGCTATTAACCCCAAACGAACTGATTTAATTGAAAAAGCTAAAAATTCCGGATTACCGCTTAAAACAATTCAGGAATTAAAAGATGAAGCTGAAAAGATATGTGGAAAACCTCAAAAACCAAAAACCGGTGATAAAGTAGTAGCAGCAATAAAATGGGTAGACGGAACTGTGATTGACGTAGTAAGGCAGGTTTTAGATTAGATATACAATATTTTTGGTTCTACTGTTATTTTAACCCGATAGCTATCGGGTAAAAAATGATTAAATGTTATTTATTGTTCCTGTACGATGAATTTTCAGCTTTGCTTCGCCGTAGCTTCGCAGAGGCAAGCTTTTTCATTTTGTCATTCAATCATTAATACATCAGTACTTATTCCTATCTTCATTTAAGTATGAACTGGGGATGGGAATATGGTCTCTATAATGGTTGGTTCGCATTTAATAATTTCAACCCGCGCAATCTTTCTTTAAATTATAGTACTTATGCGGTGGTTAACATCAGGCCATAATTTTAAGAACTTCTTTAAAATGTGTAAATAAACTAAATGAAAGCTTATGAACTGTATAATTTTTGCCTTGAATATTCGTTCATTAAAGAAAAAACTTGTACTATTTTATATAATTTGTGCACTTTGTGAAACAATGATTTAGTATTTTAAAACCAAATATTTAAAAAATGAAAACAATCTTATTTATACTAACATCAATTATTATAATGGTAAGCTGCGAGAAAAACAATAATATAGGAATTATAACAAGTACAGGTATGAGAATATTTTACATGGATAATGCAGGTAATGATTTACTTGACACGGCCACAATCAATCATTATAAATTTGAAGACATGAGAATTTTTCATTTAATTAACGGTGAAAAGGTTGCGTATTACGAATCTAATCTTGATGCTCCAAGAGGTATAAGGTTACTTGATTCTGCTGGCACATTCAGGGATACAGTTATGTTAAGCGTTATTCCATACAGTGGTGATGGTACAGAAAGCGGGGAGTTTCTGACAACTACTTTTTTACAATTATCCGAAACAGATACTGATACCATACGATGTATAATAGACATGCAAGAAAATTTAAATTTGCTTTGTACAAAAGTATGGTACAATGATGTATTAAAATGGGAATGGGGAACTCGAAGAGAATTTAAAATTGTTAAATAAAATCCTGGCTGGTATTTTTCAAAAGATAAAGAGGCTTGTTTTTCTACATTTAAGACGGCCTCTTTTATGTTTAATACATTGAATAAATGAAAATTCCGTGTTGAAAAAAGAATTATGAGAATACTAAAATTAACCTTTATTTTATGTTTATTAAGTTTTGCATCTTTTTCACAGGTAGATTCTAAAAGAAACCAAATTGATATTTCGGGTAGCTATTTTAAAAATGATGTTAGCAGATTTACTATAATTATTGGAGGTGCATCAGCAGATGATGGTATGGGATATTGTTTTGGGATAAATTACAGCAGAAAAATTGCTAATAAGTCATGGATAAATACAGGAATTGGTTATCTGAAAACCTCTAATGATTTTATACCTTCAATTGGGTTATCATATCCAATTGTGAATATCGAATCAAAATTATTGAGAATTCCTGTCAAAATCAGGTACGACATTATAAAATGGTTTTATATTAAAACCGGACTGTCCTTTGATTACCAATTTAATAATAAAAGCGGGATGTATATTAGCAATCAATCTGGAATTGGTTATTCTGCATCAATTGGAATCAACTTGAATTTATTCGAACTAATTTATTTCAATATTGAACCAGAAATAGGCTTTACATCTTTGATACCTCTTAATTTCGAGAGATATTATCAGCAACATTTTCTAATTAGTGGAGTTAATTTTAGTATTGGAATAAGATTGTAATTTTCCCATGAACATCTTTCAACTACTTGCATGCTATAAGTTCAAGCAGGCGGAAATTGATATATGAAACGGAAATTTATTATTTTTACTTTAGTACAATTGTTAAATAAAGTTCTTTAATTACTTCTTTAAACGGCTAAGCCTTCACCAATAGGTAATTTAATGGGTAATGCCTGCTTGTCGGCGACAGATTTTAATAATTAAATGACTGAATGATTATAGAAAATTATGACAAAAAATAATCAATAAGTCTCAAAAAAGGAGCTAATGCAATAACATTTACGCATTTAATCATTTCCACTAAAATAGCAGTAGAACAATAAAAAAACTAATCATTTACCAATAGCGCGAAAAAATGCTTCCCTGTATGTCGGGCCAATAGGAATAGCCTTTTTGCCTATATATAGCCGGTTTTTCTTGCTTTGGTTTCACTTCAAAATTAAATTATCCATTGCATTATTTGCATATGTGTGACTGGAATCATCCTTCGCTAAAAGGTTCATACCTTATGGCTTGTACCATTTTTTCTACAGTTTTTCAGGAAAGTTCTATAGGTAATACTTATTATGCTGATCTACCCGAAGAAGATGCAAGTTATTTTCAAACTGTTGCTTCAAATACAGTACTTGACAGTCTTGAATTATGGAATATAACTCCCACATATATTAGTTTTTCAGACTTTTCTCAAACATCTGTAAACAGTAATTTTAAGATATTTCCAAATCCTGCAAGCGAATTAATAAATATTGAACTTAAAAACTTCGCTAATTTTCAGCAAATAATAATAACCGATATAACAGGCAAAATACTTTTATATCAAAATGATTTAGAAAGTAATACAACAATTGATATATCTAATTTTAAAGCAGATATATATCTGGTGAAATTACAAAATGACAATAAAACTTACATTAAAAAAATAATAGTTAAATAACAATACAATTT
>DAOVJU010000437.1 GCA_030632095.1 Chlorobiota bacterium | reverse complement strand
TGCCTTTCGGGAATTATCATCCAATTCTTTAAAATACAATTTTATATCAGTGTTGTCCATAATTCATTTTTTAACAAAGATATAAAATATATCACAGAATACCTAAACCTGAGCCAATAGATTTTATTGATTTTATGCTAAAAGACACATATAAATCGTCAGAAAGAAGAATAGAACATACCTATAAAATAAGGTATAAAGTAAAACTTTTATTAGAAGATTTAGGTGAAAAAATAGCCCTTGAGATTAATGTAGTTCGACGAGAAAATGAAGATTTTGTGAATGATCCAAAATATATACTCTTAAACAATAGTTTGGCAACTTATTTAAAATTAGCTAAAGCAAAAAAATCACTACATGAAGTTGAAAAAGATTTTGCCAATCCACTTAAAATTGCACTCACTGAGAAATATAAACTGGATGAATTTTCAGAACATTTGACAGTCATAGCAAAGAAAGCAGCTGTTAGATTAAATGATATAAAAGAGAATTCACTTCATTTTGTAAAGCAATGCAAGTCATTAAAAGAAGAGCTTGAGGAGCGTATACAAAATATTGAACAAAAATCTAAGAAAATAGAAGAGGTAGTTTTAAAGTATAAAACAGAATTTGAAGGATAAATTTGTCTCATATGTGTCCCATTATAAAATATAATTGCCCATACCTTAATAGATATGGGCGGTATAGAATCCTGATCGTAGCGAGAGAGAGACTTGAACTCTCGACCTCATGATTATGAATCATGCGCTCTAACCACCTGAGCTACCTCGCCATTATTCGAGCTGCAAATATAAAGAAATATTTAATTAAAAAATATCGTTCAAAAATAATTTAGGTCGATAAATGCATATCCTAAAGTGTCCGTAATAAAACTAACTATATTATTTAAATGACAAGCAACAAATTACAAATATCAAATAAATTTCAATTTTGAAATTACTAAATATCAAACAGTTTAGAGAATTGTGTTTTTGTGATTTTTTTGTAGTTTGTTTTTTGAAATTTGGAGTTTTCTTGTAAAGACTTAACTGTTGATTTTAATAACTAATTGAAAAATTGGAGGTAACAAAATTATGATTTTTAAGTTTTTTTTATATATTGCAATATAACAACTGTTACAAGAGTCAATTAAAACATACTTCAATGAAGAATAAGTATCAATTAGAATACACGTTTAACTCGTCCCCCAGGGTTTTATATAACAGGTTAGCAACAGCAGGGGGCCTTGCAGAATGGTTTGCTGATGATGTTAATGTAAAAGGTAACACGTTTACATTTATTTGGGAAGGTTCTGAACAAAAAGCCGAGATGGTTGGCAAGAAAGACGGAAAATATGTTAAGTTTCATTGGCATGATGAGGATGATGAAAAAACATACTTTGAATTCAAAATAAATATTGACGAGCTTACAAGTGATGTTGCACTTTTAGTTACTGATTTTGCTGAAGATGATGAAAAAGAAGATGCAATAGATCTTTGGAATACCCAGGTTTCTGAATTAAAACATATTCTTGGCTTATAATAACACATTCCTTTAAAAATATCTTAGCTTTGCGTTCGTTTTAATTTAATAAATAAAATACATTTTGAATAGTGAAACGATTGCATGCATTGACCTTTAAATCATACATTGGTCCATTTATTCTTACTTTTTTTATAGCTGTATTTCTTTTATTAATGCAGTTTCTATGGAAATGGATAGATGATTTGGTAGGTAAAGGGCTTGAATTGAATGTACTTGGTGAATTATTAATGTATGCTTCGGTTAGCCTTGTACCAATGGCACTCCCATTATCTATTCTGCTCTCCTCTATAATGACATTTGGTAACATGGGTGAGTATAATGAATTATTGGCTTTAAAATCATCTGGTGTTTCACTGCAACGAATAATGGCACCTTTAGTTATTATAGTATTTCTAATAAGTGTAGCCGCGTTTTTCTTTTCAAACAATGTTTTACCATTTACTAATTTAAAAATGGGATCATTGTTGTATGATATTAGGCATCAAAGGCCGGAGCTTAATCTTAAACCCGGGGTTTTTAATAACGAAATAGATGGTTATAGTATGAAAATTGGTAGAAAGGACCATACCAATAATATGATGTACAGAATCATGATCTATAATCACACTAAAAATGACGGAAATGTTAATGTTACCATTGCCGATTCAGGATTTATGAGTTTAACAGAAGATGAGCAATACCTGATTTTTACTCTTTTTAACGGACACAGTTATAGCGAAATGTTGCATGAAAGGGATAAAAAATACAAGCAGGATTATCCACATAGGCGAGATAATTTTGAAGAAGAACGAATAATTATTGATATGAGTGGTTTTGAATTTACCAGGACCGATGAAAAATTATTCCGTCAAAATTACCAGATGTTAAATGTTAAGCAATTGTCATATGCAGTTGATTCTTTACAGGGTAAACTTTCTGAGCGACAAACAAATTTCAATAATAATTTAAAAAAAACGTATTATTTTAAAAAGGAAATAAAAGATTCAGCCCGATTAGCAAAGCTATCTGCCGGTCAGGACATATATGATGTTGAACCAAACAGTTTTAATGAAAGCTTCGAGGAACTTAATCATTCGGGTAAAATGAAAGTAATTGATGTTGCGCAGAATTACGCGAGAACTACAAAAACCTATCTTTCTTCAACTTCCCTTAATACATTGGCACAGCAAAAATGGATCAGGCGGCACCAGGTTGAATGGCATAAAAAGTTCACCTTAGCATTTGCTTGTTTTATCTTATTTTTTATTGGAGCGCCATTAGGGGCCATAATTAGAAAAGGCGGGGTAGGAATGCCAACAGTAGTGTCAGTTTTATTTTTTATCATGTATTACATTATTTCAATTGCCGGTGAAAAATATGTTCGTTCAGGTATTCTTCAGCCTTATGTTGGAATGTGGATTTCATCTTTTATATTATTGCCTTTGGGAATATTCTTAACATATAAAGCCACAACTGACTCAATGATTCTAAATATTGATACGTATTTCAGTTTCTTTAAAAAGTTTTTTAATAAGGAGAATAATCAGGAAAGTGTAAGTTAAAAATTACTTTCTGAGTAAAATATCCTTGATGAAAATATTAATCCTTACAAATAAATTACCATATCCACCAAAAGATGGAGGTTCCATTGCTACATTTAATTTGGCATTAAGCTTAAGTAACCTGGGTAATACAATAGATATTCTAGCTATAAATACATCAAAGCATTATTTTTCATTAAAAGAAATACCTGGAGAAGTAAAATCAAAGATTAATTTTTTTGAAGTATATATAAATACTAAAACAAAGCTTTTCAAAGCACTCATAAATTTGTTATTTTCAAGAAAACCTTATAACGCGGTAAGATTTGTAAATGTTGAATATAAACAAAAATTAAAATCATTATTAAATAGAAATGAATACGATATTGTTCAGCTTGAAGGATTATATTTGACCTCATATGTGAAAACAATTCGAAAATATTCTTCTGCATTAATAGCTATGCGTTCACATAATGTTGAACATATAATATGGGAACGTAATGTACAGCTTGAAAGCAACTTTATTAAGAAAATGTATTTAAAAATTCTTGCAAAGCGTATAAAAACAATGGAAGTAAGCACAATAAACAATTTTGATGTCTTACTTGCAATTACTTCACATGATGCAGAAAAATTCAGGAAATCAGGTTGTACATTACCTGTTCATATAACCCAGGTTGGTTTAAATATAGGTGAATATAACATTGATAATTCAAATGTAGAGTATCCGTCTTTATTTCATATTGGTGCTTTAGACTGGAGGCCAAATCTGGAAGGGCTTTTATGGTTTTTTAAGGAAGTC
>DAOVJU010000115.1 GCA_030632095.1 Chlorobiota bacterium | reverse complement strand
GAGCCATGAACATCATTTTCCAATTCACCTTGTTCCGGAACTTGGGGAATTAGGCGCTTTTGGACCTTTTATTCCTGAAAAATATGGTGGAGCCGGATTTGATCATATTTCTTATGGATTAATAATGCAGGAACTTGAACGTGGTGATTCAGGTATAAGATCCACGGCTTCAGTTCAAACATCGTTAGTTATGTATCCAATATTTGAATTTGGTGCTGAAGAACAAAAATGTAAATACCTGCCAGGCCTGGCAAAAGGTAATATTATTGGTGCTTTTGGATTAACTGAACCAAATCATGGTTCTGATCCAGGTAGCATGGAATCCAGGATTATTGCACACGATGATCATTATGTTTTAAATGGTTCAAAAATGTGGATTACCAATTCTCCTGTTGCTGATATAGCTGTTGTTTGGGCAAAAGATGAAAATAATGTTGTCAGGGGTGTTATTGTTGATAAAGAAATGAAAGGGTTTTCTGCTCCCGAAATTAAAAATAAATGGTCGCTAAGGGCTTCTTCTACCGGTGAATTGGTTTTTGAAAATGTAATTATTCCAAAAGAAAATATTTTACCCGGAGTTGAAGGATTAAAGGGTCCCTTAATGTGCTTGAATTCTGCCCGGTATGGAATTGCCTGGGGGGTAATTGGGGCTGCTATTGATTGTTTTCAAACTGCACTGCAATATGCTAAAGAAAGAAAACAATTCAATAAGCCAATCGCAGCATTTCAATTAATCCAAAAAAAGCTTGCTGAAATGATTACAGAAATTACTAAAGCCCAATTGCTTGCATACCGGATGGGAGAACTTAAAAACCAGGATATGGTAAATCCCGGACAAATTTCAATGGCAAAGCGAAATAATGTTGAAATGGCCCTGAACATTGCCCGTGAATCAAGGCAAATATTAGGAGCTATGGGAATTGTTGGTGAATATCCTATAATGCGGCATATGATGAACCTTGAATCTGTAATAACTTATGAAGGAACTCATGATATCCATTTACTTATTACAGGATTAGATATTACAGGAGAAAATGCATTTGTTTAAATATTGTTTTATTTTTGCATAAAATTTTAATTAACGAAATAATGAATAAAGAGAATCCATTTATAAAAGACCTGGATAAATTAATCAGTTTGTTTAAAAAATTCCGGAATAAAACAATGGAGGAAAACATTCCCGGTTTTGACAAGCATTTCTTTCAAAGTTTCGACATGATAGTCGATAATTATGAAATGATTAAAGATCAGATACCGGAAGATTATATTACGCAAATTGGTGAACCATTACGCCAGATGATTCAAAATATGATTGAGCAATTGCAAGATGAATTAGGTGAAGAAATAAATTCTAAACCTGAAGTTTTCAATTCAATTAAGGCTATTGACGAAATGTTAAAAAGCCCTGATCTGTCAAGTTTAGATATTGATTTGCTGCTCGATAAACGAACATCTCTAGATACAAAAAGTAAAAATGCTAATATTGATAATTAAATTATTTACGTATGAAAAAAAAATTACTGCTTATTTTAAGTCTCGTTTTTATTATTTCTTCATTAACTGTTTTTTCACAAGAAGAAGAACCTAAGCAAGAAGAAGAAGGCTATGTTTTTACAATGGTAAAGGAAGTACCAACAACTTCAGTTAAAAACCAATATCGTTCGGGGACTTGCTGGAGTTTTTCAACTTTATCATTTATTGAATCTGAATTACTGAGAATGGGAAAGGGTGATTACGACCTTTCAGAAATGTTTGTAGTTTATAAAATTTATTCACAAAAGGCCGAAAAATATGTTCGGACTCATGGAGCATTAAATTTTAGTGGTGGTGGCGCGTTAAACGATCCAATTGATGTGATAGCAAAATATGGAATGGTTCCTGAAGAAGTTTACCCGGGCTTAAACATTGGTGAAAAGAACCACATTCATGGAGAAATGGATGCCGTTTTAAAAGGAATGATTGATAATGTTATTAAAAACAAAAATAAAAAACTAACACCACGTTGGCATGAAGCTTTTGATGGTATGCTTGATGCTTATTTAGGAATAATCCCTGAAACATTTACATATAATGGAAAATCGTATACACCCGGAAGTTTTGGTGACGAGTTGGGAATAAACCCTGATGATTATGTTTATATAACTTCGTATACACATTATCCTTTTTATGACCAGTTTATTCTTGAAGTACCAGATAACTGGTCATGGCAGCTTTTTCACAATTTACCCATGGATGAAATGATACAGGTAATGGACAATGCAATTGAAAATGGTTATACCATAGCCTGGGCCGCTGATGTAAGCGAAGAAGGATTTTCATGGAAAAATGGCGTTGCTGTTGTTCCTGATGAAGATATAGAAGAAATGGATGGAATGGAAAAAGATAAGTGGGACAATATGTCGAAAAAAGAAAAACTTAACGTGTTGTACAGCTTTGACAAACCAGTAAAAGAAAAAGTTGTTACCCAGGAATTACGCCAGGAAGGATATGATAATTTTACAACGAATGATGATCATGGAATGAATATTACCGGCATTGCAAAAGATCAAAACGGAACAAAATATTATTATATTAAAAACTCATGGGGTGATAAAAACCACTGCTACAATGGGTTTTTCTATGCCTCGGAAGCTTACGTAAAATATAAAACCATGTCTTTTTTAGTTCATAAAAACGCCATTCCAAAAGACATAGCCAAAAAAATGAAATTATAAATATTACCGTAAATCAATAATAACGAGCTGTCTACAAAGGGAAGATTTTTAGTTCACGCAAAGATCGACAAGTAGCGCAAAAAACGCAAAGAACTAATTAACTGATAATTAAATTTTGCGATCTTTGCGAAAAACTCTGCGTACTTTGCGTGAAATAGATTTTTTTAGACAGCCTCTTTTTTTATAATATTACTATTATTTTTGATTCAATCCATCCTTTTGTGTCAACTATCCTCAATATATACAGGCCTTCCTTAATGTTTCCTAAAGGTATTGTATTATTATATGAATTTACTTTTGCCTTAAGTACTATATTCCCACACATATTCAATAACAGAATTGTACGATAATCTGATCCTCCGTTGACAAATTCCATGTGCAATGTTTCTTTAACAGGATTATTACAAATCACATTATATTTTTTGAATACATTTTCAGGAACACCAATTGCCGGAGATTGATCAATTGAAAGTTTAAGTATAACAGGCAGATGATCTGACATATAATACAGTGCATCAACCATATCATTTGACAATTCGGCATTTTCACAATTTAACAATGCCTGGTCAAAACAAGACCCGTCGTTTCCCATTGCAACATAACTTGAGGACACATAACCAAAATGATTCAAATTATCCTTTAAAGATTTATCCAACAGAATAAAATCAAAACGGTCATCCATTCCGCCAGATGATGCACAATCATTATATATAATGTGTGTAGACTGTGTATGATAGCCGGCATAATCCTCATTTACATGCCAATTACCAATGGCTTCAACCGGGTCATAAAATTTAATCTCTTCATTTTCAGGATTTACCAGATTTTGAAATGCCTCTTCCTGATCTGTATATACATTAAAATCTCCCATCATTAATATATTACCTCCAGGATCATGTGTTTCAATATACTCCATTATTGAAATTGTCATTTCAGCTCTAATGGCCTCATTTTCCGCTCCCTGGCTTGACTTCAAGTGAGTTACAATGCATGTTATAAATGCAGTGTCTTGATTTTCTGCCAAATCAATTGATTTATAATATAATTTATAAACATTAATATCGCGGTATGCAGGAATAACATCTTCAAAATACAATATTAGCTTGTCTGAATTATAATACAGCATATTAATTATGTGTGACCCTGAAAGGTTGGTTATATATGCCCGTTTATAAGGCGGGTTGAAATGAATATTTAATACATTCTCCAGAATCCTGTTAGCAGGTGAGCTATCATACGACTCGGTCCTTAATTCATTTACGGTGAAAATATCAGGATTAACATCCATTGTAATAGTTCGTAAATATGCATCTTTATCATCAGGATTATTATTTGAATTATCACAGCCATAAGCCGGCAGCCCGTAATTTAAAAGGTTGTAATGCATAACGGTGAGTGTATCCTGGGCAAATAGCCCATAGTTGATAATAAGTGTTATTAAAAACAATCTTATGCTTTTTGTTAGTTTCATATATTCCTGATTTAAATTATAAAAATACAATTTTTAAATAACTATTTAGTTTTGAAATATGTGGAAGTCTGACACTTTTTGATTTTTAAAAAGAAATTGCTTGAAAACCAGTATATTTTTATCTTTGCGACTTGAACAATATCCAACTGTTATATTAAACATAATAAAATGGCAAAACTAAATGAGGCCGAACCAACCAGAACAATTAATCTAATTGGCACAGGTACTGCAATTACAGGAGACATTCGCTCTGAAGGAGACATCAGGATTGATGGATCCCTTAAAGGAAATTTGCACACAAAAGGTAAAGTTGTAATTGGCCCAACCGGAAATCTTGAAGGAGAAATAAATTGCAGGAATATTGATGTTTCAGGTAAAGTTGACGGAAAAATAAATGTTAATGAATTATTAACATTAAAAGCATCAGCCAGGATAAATGGTGAGATAAAAACAAATAAATTGTCTATTGAACCCGGAGCAATATTCAGCGGTTCATGCGACATGAAAGGTAATACTCCATATAGTGCAGAAAAAGGAAAATAATTCTCAGGAAAACAAGAAGCCTCCATTATATAATTATGCAAAATATTCAGGAATTGCTTTTCAAATGGTTGCTATAATATTGATTGGCGTTTTTGGAGGCATGAAACTTGATGAATATTTAAATCTGAAATTTCCTGTTTTCACTGTCATATTATCAATAGTTTCGGTGTTTTTATCGATTTATTATGTAATACGGGATTTACTGAAATAATCTAAAAAAATGAAACCCTATTTAACCAAAATCCTTCTATTTTCTGTTATTATAAGTTTACTCACTTACCTGATTTATGCTTTTGTCCTGCAACCGCATTATTTAAAAATATTTCCTTATATAATTCTGTTTTTTACAATAATTGGAATAGTTTTTCATAATATAATATTAAAAATAAGTAAAAGGAACATTTCTAAATTTGCAACTTATTTTATGCTATTCTCTACACTTAAATTAGTTGCTTACATAATTTTAATAGTGATTTATTTACTTACTAATAAAGAAAATGCAATACCATTCGTAGTTTATTTTTTCATTCTATACATATTTTATACTGCATTTGAGGTAGTAGTTATTTTGCCAGAAATTAAAAAAAAGTAATTCTTAAATCAATCAGCAAATCTTTTATGCCTATTGTTATTTGTTATATTATTAAGCATTGTGAACTAATATTTTAAGTGTAATATAATGCTTCTTTATAATATCCTGTTTTATTTTTAAAATTAGTTCTTATTTTTACATCTTTACAAGAAATCAAAATGATTATATAATTTCATAGAATCAGGTTTTCATTAATAATTAATTTTTTACGCATGAAACGGTTTTTAACAATAGTATTCGTTGGAGTTTTTTTATTTACTTTAAACAACCTTGTGTATTCACAACATGATGATCATATTGATCATGTAAAAACCGAAGACACAATTCACAAAGAAAGCATCAGTGAACAAAATGTAACACATGATGATGCAGAAAGTCATAAAACTGATGATGCACATCACGAAGAACAACATATAGAAAGTGATCATGGCCATGCAGAACATCATGCTCCGCATTTAGATGGTAGAGGCCTTTCACTTTGGTGGATTATTCCTTTTCTTGGTATTCTATTATCAATCGCTGTTTTTCCCCTGGTTGCCCCTCATTTTTGGCATCATCATTATGGTAAAATTTCTTTTTTCTGGGGTGCTTTGTTTTTTGTAATGTTTACTATTTTCAATGGTATCAACATGAGTGCTTTTTATTTAGCTGAGGTTTATTTAGGTGAATTTATACCATTCATTGTGCTTCTTTTGGCGCTATTTACCGTTGGTGGTGGAATCCGACTAAAAGGAGAACTGGTTGGAACACCTAAATTAAACTTGATGTTAATTTTAATAGGAACAATTTTAGCGAGTTGGATGGGAACAACCGGCGCAGCAATGCTTATGATTAGACCGGTTATTAGGGCAAACGCATGGAGAAACAATCAAAAACATGTAATCATCTTTTTTATATTCCTTGTTGCAAATATTGGAGGTTCATTAACTCCACTTGGTGATCCACCTTTATTCTTAGGTTTCTTAAAAGGCGTTAGTTTCTTTTGGACAACTAAACATATGTTTATGCCAATGTTATTTGAAGTTGTGTTATTGCTAGTCATATTTTTCTTGCTTGATACATATTTTTATAAAAAAGAAACTAATAAACCCGTAAAAGTTGAAGGTGGTGAAAAAATCGGTTTAGAGGGTACATCAAATTTCATTTTATTACTTGGTATTATAGCTGCAGTTATTTTCAGTGGAATATGGCATTCAGACATTTCGAATCCTGCAGACTGGGGCATTGTAATGTGGGGAACAGGTTTAATGACCAAGGGGACATTGGTTCAAGTTTCAGCTTTATTGCTTATTGTATTTATTTCAATTAAAATAACTCCCGCTTCTGCCCGCAAAGGAAATGACTTTACATGGGAACCAATTAAAGAAGTTGCTAAGTTATTTGCCACTATTTTCATAACCATGGTTCCGGTAATTGCCATGCTTAAAGCTGGTTCAGATGGTCCATTGGCAGTCATTATTAATAGCGTAAAAACACCTGACGGTGAATTCGTAAATTCAGCATTTTTCTGGGCAACAGGAACTTTATCCAGTTTCCTCGACAATGCACCAACTTATGTGGTTTTCTTTAATACTGCATTAGGTGAAAATTATAATGTAGGGCAATTAATGAATGAATTTGCACCTACATTATTAGCAATTAGTGCCGGTGCCGTGTTTATGGGATCAATGACATATATTGGTAATGCACCTAACTTTATGGTGAAATCAATTGCTGAAGAAAACAAGATCAATATGCCTTCTTTTTTTGGTTACATGGGCTGGTCAATAGTAATCTTAGTACCAACGTTTATATTGGCAACTTTCATTTTCTTTCGCTAGTTAAAAAAACCGATAAAAAATCTTTTTTTAACAGGATAGAATAAAAAGAAAAGCCTAATTTTGCATTATATTTATACCAGAATTGTAAAAGGATGAAGTTGAATATGAAAAACATCAGATTCATTATAATCATTTCATTAGTATTACTGTTTATAATTCCTTCTTATATATTTGCAGAAGAACATGCAAAGGATGAACATCATGAAACAAAAGAAAATAAGTTTTCCCCTGGAGATTTCATTTTTGACCATATAGGAGATGCACACGACTGGCACTTTTTAACTATAAATGGCCACCACATAAGCATTCCTTTACCAATAATTCTTTACAGTGAACATAGTGGTTTTCATGCTTTCTGGTCAACCAAACTAGCACACGAACATCATTATAAAGGATTTCATTTAGATCATGAAAAAGGTAAAATAATTGAAAAAGTTCACGGAGAAGAGTATTTGCCCTGGGACTTTTCCATTAAGAAGAATGTTATGGCAATATTCATAAGTATTGCTTTAATGTTCTGGATATTTATTTCTGTTGGAAAAGCCTATAAAAGAAATGCAGGTTTGGCGCCAAAAGGAATGCAATCGTTTTTAGAACCAATTATTCTTTTTATTCGTGACGATTTAGCAAAAGAAGCAATTGGAGAAAAAAAACATGAACGGTTTTTACCATTTCTTTTATCTATTTTCTTTTTTATACTGATAAATAATTTATTAGGGTTAGTCCCAATATTTCCTGGCGGTGCAAATGTTACAGGCAACATTGCAGTAACAATGGTTCTAGCTTTATTTACTTTTACGATAACAACCATTGTAGGAAATAAAAATTACTGGCAACATATTTTTAATGCACCAGGCGTTCCCTGGTGGTTAAAAATACCTGTTCCATTAATGCCAATTATTGAGATTATGGGAATGTTTACAAAGCCATTTGTTCTCATGATCCGGCTTTTTGCGAATATTTCTGCCGGGCATATTATTGTCATGGGATTTTTTAGTTTAATTTTCATTTTCGGCCAGATGAATGTTGTTGCCGGTTATGGAATATCAATTGTTACAGTAGCCTTTGCAATATTTATGACATTTTTAGAATTTTTAGTTGCATTTATTCAGGCCTACGTATTTACATTATTGTCAGCCTTATATTTTGGAATGGCAACTGAAGAACATCATTAAACTTGTTTTTATTAATAACCAAATACAAACATTATGTTATCATTTATCGTTTTAGAAGTAGCATTAGCAAAATTTGGAGCAGCTCTTGGGGCATCTATTTCAGCAATTGCAGCCGGTTATGGTATTGGAAATATCGGTAGCAGCGCAATGGAGGCTATAGCACGCCAGCCGGAAGCAGCTAATGATATCAGGTCAAATATGATCGTATCGGCAGCGCTTATTGAAGGTGTTGCATTCTTTGCTGTTGTTGTTTGTTTGCTTATTCTTTTCATTTAATAAGCATAATAAAAAAAACATACAGTTCAGCGGTTGGCTGAACTGTATGTTAAATTGAAACTAAAGAATTTTAATTAATATAAAAACATTCAATTATGGGATTAGTTACACCGGATTAT
>DAOVJU010000478.1 GCA_030632095.1 Chlorobiota bacterium | reverse complement strand
CCAATATATGAAAATTCATTAACTCCCTTGCTAAAGTCCAAAGGCCCACAGGGTCAATATCGTACAACCTGTCAGTTCTCTGTTCAAACTCAAATCCTAAGGAAATTTCGTGATTTTTTATATCGGCAGCGCCTGCTGCAGAAACCCTGAATTGTTCATTATCCCATTTAAGGTATCTGTCATATTGTTCACCGGGAGCGCTAAATAATCTATAAATCGAAGGCGGGGCTTGTCCGTTTAAAATACCTCCCGCATTTTCAATATTCATAAAATTAGAATATTGCCCATAAAAGTTATTATCATATAATTCGTAATATCTTCTGGTATACCATGCAATTTCAGGATTAATATCTGACGGTTCAAATTCAACCAATGTGTCTCTAAAACCATTATGAAGCTGTCCTTCATAAGGTAAGCCCATACTTTGTGCAATTGTGTCAACACCAAATAATTGATACGAACTAATTTTATGGGTTTTAAATTTACCCACATAACCATACCTGAATAATTGATCTTTATGGGTGTCGTCTTCTTGCAAGCCAAAGTCTTTTGTAAAATCTGCCTGGATTGAGTAATATGTATTTTTAATTATCGAACCGGATTCACTAGGGGCCCCTGAACCAAACTTTTGTGTAAAGCGTATAAAAGTTCTCCAGGTAGTACGTTGACGATGGGGATTATTATCCCAATTCAATAAGCCGTTAGCCCATCCGTAATTGGCGGACGGACTACTAGTAGAAATATTAGTATTATGAAACCCCCATTGATCATTACGGTGCATGTCTGTGTAATCCAGGTTACCACCAATTGTAACATTAATATTTCCGGTAGGCTGAAAATCAAATTTTAATGCAAGATTTGTTCCGTATCGTTCAGCATTTCGACGATATTTTATTTTTTCAAAATCTTCTTCCTGAAGGTAATCAGCTGTTTGCGATGTAACCAAACCTGTACTGGAAGGAATAATCGGATTCTTAACAATGCTGTCATAAATTTCATCTTTCAATTTCCAGTTTCCTATTGCAGACGGATTGCCATCTTTAACATATTTTACTTCACCGGAAAAGAAAAACCCTGCAATTGGTTTTTTTACAATTTTTGTTGAATCGTTATAATCAGGTACTTTCTTAGAAAATAGTGGCCCTGATAAATTAAAACCTATTAAATTGTTATTATAGGGGTCTAAATATTGTGATGTAAGAATTTCAAAACCACCATATAAAGTTTTTGATGGCCCCTTAGTTGTAATACTAATAATACCACCGGTTGCATCCCCGTATTTTGCAGCAAGCCCGCCGGTTACAACAGTTACCTGTTCAATTGCTGATTTCGGCACATTGCTTGTCCCTCGGACTTCAACACCATCAATATAATAAACTGTTGCTTCCTGCCTTGCCCCACGGATACTTTGTATTTCACCATCTTCAGTATAAACCCCCCCAACAGTGGAAGCAACTGATGCGGCTGAGCGGCCAGACATTTTTGCAATGTCTTCGGAAGTAATTGTTCCTCCTGTTTGTGTATTATCTTTATCAATTAATGGCACTTTATATCCTATAACTTCAATAACATCTATTTCCTGTGTTGATGCGGGCATTTTTAAATCAAGAAAAGTAATTTTATCTGCTTTCATAATAACCCCGGTTATTTCAAGGGTGGAATATCCTACATAGGAGGCTTTAACAGTATACTTTCCGGGTGGAATGGGTTTGATGGTATAATTTCCATCAAAATCTGAAATTCCACCTCCCATTAAATTTCCATTAAGTTCAACAACAACATTGGCAAAAGGGATTGCTTCCCCTGTTGCATCATCTGTTAATTTTCCTTTTAAAGCACCTGATTGTGCAAACACTCCAAAAGAAATTAATAATGCAAACGCGATGAGTAATGATTTACGCAACATAGTCTTATATTTAAGAGATTTGATCGTATTTTTTTAAAAGATATAAAGATATGTAATATGATACAATATTGCCAAATTTTCAACATTAAAAAAGTTTCTTGAGCCTTTTAATTTAAAATATTTTTCTATTTAAGATTTCCGAATAAATTACGGCCTGTCTTAAATCAAATTCTTCAAAATCAAGGATTTCGCTTTCATAGAAGCCCTCTTCATGTTCAAATTCTGAAACTTTTTCTTTTCGTTCTTCTTCTTTATTGTTTAATATATTGACCTGATCTGGTTTTGTATTTATTAATTCTTTATGATCCGGCATAATATTAATCACTTTTTCTTGCAATATGGGTTCTGCTATTTGATTACCAGTAAGTAATTCAAATAAATTATCTGATTCTTGCCTTTCATCATTTCTATCTAATGGTGAAACCGTCTTTTTCTTTTTCCTCATTACACTCACAGCAAATATTAAGATACTTAATATTACATATATCAACGCATTCCATTTATTATCCATAATATAAATATATTTAATTTTTCTCGATTTTAAAACACTTCTTTTTCCTTTTGTCAAAATTAGTACTATTTGCGAATACATTTTTAATATTGCCAAAAGAATTTTTTACAACTATTTTTGACTTTAATAATATTATTTTCGATTCAGTAAATACTTCGCTAAAAAGTCTTTCATGAAGGTATTCTTGTGGTTTATGTTTGTTGATTCTTACAGATGACCGGTAGAGTTTTTTCATTTGCTTTCGCGTAGATTTTGTTTGCAACTTTTTCATGTGCTCGCGTTTAGCTTTCCTAATTGCTCTTTTTTCTTTTCGTTTAGTTCTTAACTCTTCCCTTTCTTGTTTTTTTTGTTTCCGCTGTTGCGCATGATATGTAAGGCCCACTCTACCACTTTTCCTCAATCTGCCTTCATCTACAGAATATTTTTGCTGACATAATATTTCATTTTCACTTATAATAAATATTGCAACTATAAATAGTATTTTTGTAATATTATTGATATTCAGTAATTTCATGCTATGAAATATAACAATATATCAAATTTAATATTTTTTTTAGTTTTAAGTTTTATTTATATAGCTTTTAGTGCATGTAATAAAAATGAAGACAAGTTGCCTTATGCAACTATTAATTACAGCTTTTATTTATCTGATCCTGCGTTTTTTAAGTTAAATTCCATTGAAGGTTCCGCTTTTATTGAAAATGAAGGTATAAATGGTGTTCTGGTATATCGAAAAAGCCTTGAAGAAATAGTTGCATATGACGGAAACTGTACATATAAACCGGAAGACAGATGTGGTGTGCAATTGGTTGAAAACGAACAGTCGGCTAAAGATTCATGTTGTGGTTCTGTTTTTCAATTATTTGATGGTAATCCTATTTCGGGCCCTGCTTCATTGCCTTTATATGATTACAGGGTG